>JAKDLE010000232.1 GCA_030453005.1 Pseudonocardia sp.
ACCATGCTGATGAGGCTCCCGTGCAACCGGGGTGCCGGCGCCGATGCCGAGAAGGCCATCGAGCGGCTGCGCCGCTGAGCTCAGGCGGGCGTGACGCGGATGACGGGCCGCGAGCCGTCGTCCCAGGCCGCGAAGCCGCCGATCAGGTCGGACACGTCGGCGAACCCGCGCGCCCGCAGCGCGGACGCGGCGATCGACGATCGGTAGCCGCCCGCGCAGAACACGATCGTCGGACTCGCGGGGTCGAACTGCGCCACCCGTCCGACGAGCTCGGGCAGGGGCACGAGGTCCGCCCCCGGGACGGTGCCGCTGACCCGCACCTCGCCCGGCCCGCGCACGTCGATGAGCTGGACGTCGGCGGGTGCGGCGACGACCTGCCCGGCGGTCAGCCTGCTGGCGGGCGTCAGGTGCTCCGCGGTGACGCCCGCCGCGCCACCCGTGAGGTGCCCCACGACCCGGTCGAAACCGATCCGGGCCAGCCGGTTGCGCGCCTCGATCTCGGTGCCCGGGTCGCTGACCAGCACGATGTCGTCGCCCGCGGCGAGAACCTCCCCGGTCATCTCGGCGAACCGCCCGCCGAGGCCGACGTTGACCGAGCCGTGCAGGTGCCCGGTGGCGAAGTCCTGGGGGTCGCGGGTGTCGAGCAGCACGGCGCCACCGGCCTGCGCGGCGAGCGCCTCGGCCTCCGACAGCGCCGGTACCGGCTGCGTCTCGTCGAGGGTGGGTCGCTGCTGGCGGTTGCGCACCGAGGCGTAGGCGAAGTACATCGGCGCGGTGCTCTGGCCCTCGCAGACCGCGGCGACGAAGTCGTCCTCGGCCATCGGGGCGAGCGCGTAGTTGGTGCGGCGCTGCTCGCCGACCGTGCTGGTGGTCTCGGTCGAGAGGTTCTTGCCGCACGCCGAGCCCGCGCCGTGCGCCGGGTAGACGCCGGTGGCGTCGGGCAGGGTCAGCAGCTTCTCGCGGGTCGAGCGGAACATCGCCCTGGCCAGCTCGTCGGCCGACCAGCCGTTCGCGCCGAGCAGGTCGGGACGGCCCACGTCGCCGATGAACAGGGTGTCCCCGGTGAGCACCCCGAAGGGGACCTCGTCGCCCGCGGCCGCCCGCACCACGATGCAGATCGACTCCGGGGTGTGGCCCGGGGTGTGCCGGATCTCCAGCTCGACCTCGCCGAGTGAGATGCGCTCGCCGTCGCCGAGCCGGTCGATCTCGAACTCCACCTGCGCGGCCGAGCCGTAGCCGATCCGGGCGCCGGTGGCCGCGGCCAGCTCCAGGTGCCCGGACAGGAAGTCGGCGTGCACGTGGGTCTCCAGGACCCGCTCGATGCGCAGGCCGTGCGCCTGCGCGTCGGCGAGGTACTCGCCGACGTCGCGCTGCGGGTCGACCACCACCGCGCGCCCGGTGGCCCGGTCCCCGACCAGGTAGGAGGCCTGCGAGAGGCAGCCGAGGTAGTACTGCTTGAAGACGAGTGCGCCCGTGCCGTCCATCCGATCCTCCGATGTCGCAGGAGTATGCTCACATTGACCGTACATCTGGATTCGGTGCTGGTCGAGCCACCACGGACAGCGGCAGCGCCCGCCCGGCCAGCGTGCGCTGCGGGGTGGGCAGTGCCGTGGCGATCCGGGCCAGCTCCCGCGCCGACGCCGAATCGGGTGCGTCCACCACGACCGGGACGCCGCGGTCGCCCGCCTCGCGCAGCTCGACGTCGAGGGGCACCTGCCCCAGCAGCGGGGCCCCGGCCGCCTGCGCGAGCACCGACCCGCCGCCGGTGCCGAAGATCGCGGTGTGCTCGCCGCAGCTCCCGCAGACCGCGGCCGTCATGTTCTCGATGACCCCGGCCAGCGGCACGCCCAGCTCGGCCGCCATCCGCGCGACCCTGGCGGCGACGACCGTGGCCGTGGTCTGCGGGGTGGTCACCGCGAGCAGCGTGGTGTCGGGCAGGAACTCCAGCAGCGACAAGGTGGCGTCGCCGGTGCCCGGCGGCAGGTCGACGAGTAGCGCGTCGAGCCGGCCCCAGTAGGTGTCGGTGACGAACTGCTGCAGGGCCTTGTGCAGCATCGGGCCCCGCCAGATCACCGGCCGCTCCTCGTCGACGAAGAAACCGATCGACATGAGCCCCACGCCGTGGGCAGGCACCGGCAGCATCAGCTCGCCGAGCACCACCGGGTTGCGCCGCACCCCGAACAGCTGGGGCATCGAGTAGCCCCAGACGTCGGCGTCCAGGACGCCGACCCGCTTGCCCTGCGCCGCGAGGGCCACCGCGAGGTTGGCGGTGACGGTGCTCTTGCCGACCCCGCCCTTGCCGCTGGCGATGGCGTAGACGCGGGTGCCACCGATCCCGAGGGCGGCGGTGAGCGGCGGCGCGGCCTGTTTGAGCCGGTCGGCGAACTCGGCCCGCTCGCGCGGGGCCATCGCGGTGAACGCGACCTCGACGTCGCGGACCCCCGCTTCGACGGAGACGACGGTGGTGACCGCGTGCCGGAGCTCGTCGACCAGCGGGCAGGACGCCGTGGTGAGCCGCACCCCGACGCGGACGTGCCCGCGCCGGGCGGTGATCTCGCCGAGCATGCCCAGCTCGGCCAGCGGCCTGCCGATCTCCGGGTCATGCACCGCGCCCAGTGCGGTGCGGACGCGATCGAGGTCGACCTCCGGGCGGCGTGCGGCGAGGAGGCTCACGACGCCGTCTCAGGGTCGACCCGGAACGCGCGGCGGCGCGGCTTGACCGGGCGCATGAGGAACTCGGGCCTGCGCTGGCCGCCGGGGCCGAGCATCGGGCGGGTCCTGGCCAGCCACTCCCGGTAGACCACCATCGACCGGGCGGTGTCGACGTAGACGTCGCCGTACTGGTCGTCGGCGTGCGCGGGCTCCATCCGCACCTTCTGCAACCAGCACTGCTGGCCCGACCAGGGGTCGGGCTGCACGGCGAACGCGAGGTTCTGGTGCACGCCGGGGTCCTTCCACCAGATCCGCTCCGAGTCCGGATCGGAGGAGGAGAACGGCGCGATGCCGCCCCGGTAGCGCAGCCGGTAGGTGTCGGGCCCGTCCGGGTGCGTGATGTCCACCAGCCCCTGCGACCAGCGGCTGCCCTGGGTGTCGTGCAGGCGCCAGCGGCCCATGTGGTGGCTCAGCGCGCAGACCCCGGGCCGGATGCCCTCGGTGACCCAGACCCGGGCCACCAGGTAGCCGATCGAGGTGGTGAGCCGGACCAGGTCGCCGGTGCCCACGCCGTGCCGGGCCGCGTCGACGGAGTTGAGCCACATCGGGTGGGTGTTGGAGATCTCGTTGAGGTACTTCGCGTTGCCCGAGCGGGTGTGCACCAGCGTGGGCAGCCGGAACGTCGGGACGAGTACGAGGTCGCCTGCGTCGAGGTCGATCTCCGAGGCGGCCACGTGCGAGCGGATGTAGCCCGGGGTGGCGTGCTCGGGCCAGCCCCAGTCGCGCATCGTGGGGGAGTAGACCTCCAGCTTGCGCGACGGGGTCAGCCAGCCCGCGGTGACGGTGCCGTCGTCGTGGCGCACGCCGACGGCGCCGGCCTCGCCGATCAGCGGCGGGACGGAGTCGAGGTCGGTGGGCTTGCGGAGCACGCCGTCGGAGTCGGCTACCGCGTTCTCCAGCTCGGCGGCGGTGAGCGGGCGCTCGTCCTGGCGGTAGAGCTTGTCGGCCACCTCGACGACGCCGTAGCGGCGCATGTACGCCAACGGCGTGAGCCCCTCGTCGTCGGCCTTCTCCACCAGGCCCGGCACCCGGTTCTCGAAGATCCACCGGTAGTACTCGTCGACGGTGACCTTCTCGCCGGGCCGGTACGGGGACTCGAAGTGGCGGCGGATGCCCATGGAGCCGTCCGGGTCGATGCGCCAGGACAGCTCGATCCAGAGCTCGTTCTCCTCCCACACCTCGCCGGGGTTGGCGTCGCGGGTGTCGGTGACGGGCATGCCCAGCTTCTCCATCGCGACCCGGCGCACCGGCTGGCGGAAGCCCAGCCACTTGCCGGCGTGGGTCTCGTAGGACTGGGTGTCGTGCCGCTCGGTGGAGTGCCCCATCGGGAGCACGTAGTCGGCGAACTCGGCGGTCTCCGACCAGGTCGGGGTCAGCGCCACGTGCAGGCTCACCTGGTCGGGGTCGGTGAGCGCCTTCATCCAGGTGAACCCGTCGGGGTAGGTCCAGATCGGGTTGAACACCCGGGAGAAGTAGACGTCGATCCGGCCGCGGCCCTCGGCCAGGAAATGCGGCAGCAGGATCGACATCTCGTTGCACGACAGCGGGTACTCGGCCGGCCAGGCCAGCTCGTTCCAGTGGGCGTGCGCGGGCACGTCGGGGCCGTGCGGGATGAACTTGTTCCAGCCGTTGGGCGCCGTGCCACCCACGCCGCCGATCGACCCGGTCAGCGCCAGCACGAACCACATGCTGCGGGCGACCTGCCAGCCACCGAGGTTGCCCGCCGCGGCCGAGCGCCAGATGTGCGCGGCGAGCCTGCCGTCGCAGTCGGCGACCAGGCGCGCCACCTCCTCGATCCGGTCGGCAGGCACCTGGCACTCGGCGGCGGCGAACTCGAAGGTGAACTCGGCGTAGTCGGCCTCCAGGCGGTCCAGGAACGCGGCGAACGTGGGTTCGGCATCCGGATGCAGCTCCCGCAGGTAGACCTCCCAGGTGAACCAGCGGCGCAGGTAGTGCTCGTCGATCCGGCGGGTGCGCAGCAGGTAGGACGCGATCGCCAGCAGCATCGCGGCCTCGCTGCCCGGCCAGGGCGCGAGCCACACGTCCGCGTGCGACGCGGTGTTCGACATCCGGGGGTCGACGACGACCAGCCTCGCCCCGGACTGCTTGCCCTCCATGATCCGCTGGGCGTGCGGGTTGAAGTAGTGCCCGGTCTCCAGGTGCGACGAGAACAGCAGGATGACCTTCGCGTTCGCGTGGTCGGGGGAGGGACGGTCGAAGCCGCCCCACAGCGTCTGCCCGAACCGGGCCCCCGACGAGCACACCTGCGTGTGGCTGTTGTGCCCGTCCACGCCCCACGCCTGCAGCACCCGTTCGGCGAAGCCGTCCTCGCCGGGGCGCCCGACGTGGTAGGTCACCTCCTCGCCGCGGCCCTCGGTGATCGCGGTCCGGATCCGGCCCGCGATGTCGTCGAGCGCTGTGTCCCAGCTGACCCGCTCCCACCCGCCGCCGCCGCGCTCGCCTTTGCGGCGCAGCGGGTACAGCACCCGCTCGGGATCGTTGACCTGGTTGATCGTGGCCGGCCCCTTGGCGCAGTTGCGGCCCCGCGAGCCGGGGTGCGCCGGGTTGCCCTCGACCTTCTTGACCGACAGGTCGTCCTTGTCGACGTAGGCCAGCAGCCCACAGGCCGACTCGCAGTTGAAACAGGTGGTGGGCACCAACATGTAGGAGTGCGGCACCTTGCGCGGGTGCGCCTTGGCGTCGTACTCGACGTGGTTGTCCCACTCCGAGACCGGCGGGTAGTTGCGCAGGTGCTCGTGGGTGCGGGCGCCGGGGAGCGGGTGCCCGACGGCCAGTGGTACCTGCACCTGTTCGACGTCAAGCAGC
>JAKDLE010000233.1 GCA_030453005.1 Pseudonocardia sp.
CGAACAGGCCCCACTGGACACCGGCCTTGACCAGCAGCGACAGGTCGCCGTGGCCGAGCATCTGGAACGCCGCGACGACGCCACCGACGTCGCCCTCGCCGCCGTAGGCCGGGTCGAAGCCCTGGTGCGGTCGGCGGCTCTCGGCGAGCCTGCGCACCGCCTCGGCGATCTCGGCGCGGTACTCCTCGGTGGACGCGTCGGGGTCGGGCGCGAGCCGCAGCTCGCCCAACTGGTCCCGGACGTCGTCGCGGACGGCGGCCCAGCGGCCGTCGAGCACGGTACGGAGAGCAGTCATGACTCCTCCTTCTGAAGGCGGACCACGACTCCGGAGAGCCCGGTCCAGGCCAGGTCGGTGAGGTGGGCGGCGAGCTGGGCGCGGGTCATCGAGCCCGGTCGGGCCAGCCAGTTGTCGGCGGCGGCGCGGACCATCCCGACGACGCCGTGTCCCCAGGGGACCGCGGCGGCCGGGTCGCCGCCGGTGCGGGTGAGCTGCGCGGCGATCACTGCGGCGGCCTGGTCGCCGACGAGGGAGACGAGGTCGGCCACCGGGTCGGCGTCGAGGGCGCGGTCGACGAGCGGTCGGTGCACGACGAAGCGGTAGACCTCGGGGTCGTGCTCGATGAGCCGCAGGTAGGGCTCGATGCCCGCGGCGGTCTGCGCGTAGGGCCCCGTCTCGCCGTCCATCGCGGCCCGCACCTGCCCGACCAGCACCTCCGCCACCCGGGCGCAGACCGCGACGTAGAGCTCGGTGCGGTCGCCGAAGTGCCGGTAGACCACCGTCTTGCTCGTGCCCGCCCGCGCGGCGACCTCGTCCATGCCGACGCCTGCGCCGTGGGCGCGGATGGCGAGCAGCGCGGCGTCGGTCAGCTCGGCGCGGCGGGTGCGCCGGTGGGCGTCCCACCGGCTCGCGCGACGGTCTCGGGCGGCTTTCACGGCACCCACAGTACCTGAAACGACAAGTACCGGGTACGTTGAGTACCGGCAATCTCCGGGAAAGGACCCGTCATGACCCGTTCAGCTCGGCGTGCCGCCGTCGTCGGCGGCAACCGCATCCCGTTCGCCCGTGCCCACGGCGCCTACGCCCAGGCCACCAACCTCGACATGCTGACCGCCACGCTCGACGGCCTGGCCGCGCGCTTCGGGCTCGCGGGTGAGCGGATCGGCGAGGTCGCGGGCGGCGCGGTCCTCAAACACGCCCGTGACCGCGACCTGACCCGCGAGACGGTGCTCGGCAGCAGACTGTCCCCGAGCACCCCGGCCTACGACGTGCAGCAGGCGTGCGGCACCGGGCTGCAGACGATGGTCGCGGTGGCGAACAAGATCGCACTCGGGCAGCTCGAGAGCGGCATCGCGGCGGGTGTGGACACCGCCAGCGACGCCCCCGTCGCCCTCAACGACGACCTGCGCCGCGTGCTCATGCGACTGAACGGGGCGCGCTCCCTGCCCGACCGGCTGCGCGCGCTCGCGGGGATCCGCCCGGGGCAGCTGGTGCCGGAGGTCCCCCGCAACGCGGAGCCGCGCACCGGGCTGTCGATGGGCGAGCACGCCGCGCTCACGGCGCTGGAGTGGTCGGTCACGCGCGAGGCGCAGGACGAGCTCGCCGCCGCCAGCCACCGCAACCTCGCCGCCGCCTACGACCGCGGCTTCTTCGACGACCTCGTCACGCCCTACCTCGGCCTGACCCGCGACGAGAACCTGCGCCCCGACACCTCGGCGGAGAAGCTGGCCCGTCTCAAGCCGGTGTTCGGCCGCGGCGAGGGCGCCACCATGACCGCGGGTAACTCCACCCCGCTCACCGACGGCGCGTCCGCCGTGCTGCTCGGGTCCGACGAGTGGGCGGCGGAACGACGGCTGCCGGTGCTCGCGCACGTCGTCGACGCGGAGACGGCGGCCGTCGACTTCGTGCACGCAGGCGAGGGATTGTTGACGGCCCCGGTACACGCCGTGCCACGGCTGCTGCAACGCAACGGCCTCACGCTGGCCGACTTCGACTTCTACGAGATCCACGAGGCGTTCGCGTCCACGGTGCTCGCCACGCTCGCCGCCTGGGAGGACCCCGCGTTCGCCAAGGAGCGCCTCGGCCTGGACGCACCGCTCGGCCCGATCGACCGGTCGCGCCTCAACGTCGTCGGGTCCTCGCTCGCCACCGGGCACCCGTTCGCCGCCACCGGCGGACGGATCGTGGCCACGCTGGCCAAGCTCCTGCACGAACGCGGGAGCGGCCGGGGCCTGGTCTCCATCTGCGCGGCGGGCGGCCAGGGCGTCGTCGCGATCCTGGAAGCGGCCTGACCCCACCCATGATCAACCGATGATCTTCCGACGGCCGGCCCTCCGGCGAGGAGAACCATGTCGAACGACACCTTCCGTGACCTGTCCCAGAACCCGCTCGTCCAGCGCCTCGGGGTGCCCCGGATCCCCGTCCTGCGCCGCCACACCCCGGGCGCCCCGCTGCTCGCCGGGCCCGCGCTCGTCGGCTCGGTCGGCGGCGGGCGGTTCGCCGAGCCGATGCGCGCACTGCTGAAGGACGCGGGCGTGCCCGAGTCGATGACCGACTCGTCCCTCGCCGGTGGCGACGACGGGAGGCTCGCGGCCGTGGTGCTCGACGCCACCGCCGCCCGCACCCTCGACGACCTCGCCGCCGCGCAGGAGTTCCTGACGCCCGCGGTCCGACGGCTCGCCCCGAACGGCCGGCTGCTGCTGCTCGGGCCGGAGCCCGACGCCGACGACGTCGAGGCCGCCGCCGTCGCCCAGGCGCTCGACGGGATCGTCCGCTCGGCTGCCAAGGAGGTACGCGCCGGGGCCACCGCGAACCTGCTGGTCGTGCACCCGGACGCGCCGCCCGCGTCCGTCGACTCCTCGGTGCGGTTCCTGCTGTCCGCCCGCTCGGCCTACGTCGACGGGCAGGTCGTGCACGTCGGCGTCCCGGTCGGGCCGGTGCTGGACCCCGTGGGAATGGATTCCCCGTACGACGTCGACCGGCCGCTCGCCGGGCGCGTCGCCGTGGTCACCGGGGCGGCGCGTGGGATCGGCGCCGCCATCGCCGACACCCTCGCGCGCGACGGGGCCGTGATCGTCGCCGTGGACGTACCGGCCGCGGGCGCGGCGCTCGCCGACGTGGCCAACCGCACCGGCGGCACGGCCCTGCAGCTCGACATCACCGCGACCGACGCGGCCGAGCGCCTGCTCGCCCACCTGCGCGAGCGGCACGGGCGTGTCGACGTCGTCGTGCACAACGCGGGCATCACCCGCGACAAGCTGCTGGCCAACATGGACGCCGACCGGTGGAACGCGGTGCTCGCGGTGAACCTGCGCGCACAGCTCGCCCTCAACGCCGCGCTCCTGGAGGGGGATCTCCTCTCCGACACCGGCCGCATCGTCTGCGTCGCGTCCACCAGCGGCATCGCGGGCAACCGCGGGCAGAGCAACTACGCGGCCAGCAAGGCAGGCGTCATCGGGATGGTGCGGGCGCTGGCGCCGCGGCTGGCGCAGCGCGGTGCGACGGTCAACGCGGTCGCACCCGGGTTCATCGAGACCGAGATGACCGCGAGGATGCCGCTGGGCACCCGCGAGGCGGGCCGCCGGATCAACAGCCTGCGCCAGGGCGGCCTGCCCGTCGACGTGGCCGAGACCGTCGGCTGGCTCGCGCAGGCGGAGAGCGGCGGCGTCACCGGACAGGTCGTGCGCGTCTGCGGCCAGAGCATGATCGGGGCCTGACCCATGAGCGAGCTTGCGAGCGCATCATCGGCACAGCGCCTCGGCGAAGCCGCGGCCGAGCGCAGCGAGGTCGTGCGTTGAGCCTCGTTCCGCTCTACCTGAGGGCCGCGGTCGGCGCGGTCGGGCCGCGCGCGTCGACGCTGCCCGACACCCGACTCGAACGCGAGGTGGACGTCGACCGCGGACACCTCGCCGACTACGCGCGGACCTGCGGGTTCGCTGTCGGCGACGTGCTCCCGCCGACGTACCCGCACGTGCTCGCGTTCGGGCTCCACGTGCAGCTGATGGCGGGGCGCGACTTCCCGCTCGCACTCCCCGGCCTGGTGCACGTGGCCAACACGATCACCGCGCACCGGCCGGTCGACGCGGGCGAGCGGCTGCACGTCGCCGTGCACGCCGAGCGGTTCGTCGGCCACGCCAAGGGTGCGCAGGTGGACCTCGTCGCGGAGGTTCACGTCGGCGGGGAACGGGTGTGGGACGGTCGCAGCACCTACCTCGCCCGGGGCGCCCGCGCACCGGAGCCTGCTCCCGCGCCGCGCGTCGCGCCCGCGGAGGTCCCCGGCGGCCCGGCCGCGGCGGTGTGGCGGGTCGCGGGGGACACCGGGCGGCGCTACGCCGCGGTCAGCGGCGACGTCAACCCCATCCACCTGCACCCGCTCACCGCGCGGGCGTTCGGCTTCCCCCGGGCGATCGCGCACGGGATGTGGACGGCCGCGCGCGCCCTCGCCGCGCTGCAGGGCCGACTCCCCGACGCCGTGGCCTTCGACGTGGCGTTCGGACGGCCCCTGCTGTTGCCGTCGACGGTGGAGCTGCGCACCCGCGCCGTCGACGGCGGGTGGGCGCTGGACGTCCGTTCCCGTACCGGCACGCACCTGACGGCCACCGTCGGCTGAGGCACCGGCTCGGGCGCCGCGGCGGGTAGCGGGCTCGTCACGGCTCCAGCTCCCGCCGCCGGTGGCGCTCGGACCGGAAGTAGTCCCACCAGCTCGGCGGGCGCTCGCCCGGTTTCGGGGTGCGGACGGTGACGTCACCGAACACCCCGTACGCGCGGATCCGGATCAGCGGCGTGCCCGGTCGCCGGGACACCGCGGCCAGCCGCAGCTCGCGGTCGCCGAGCACGTCGAACCCGGCGAGCTCGACCTCCACCCCGTCTGGCACCGCGACATAGGCGTTCCCGAAGACGGTGACCAGACCGATGTCGACGACCGGATCCTCGACGACCACCCGGCGCAGGTCGAGGTGGATGTCCCCGAACAGCGCGACCCCTCGAACCCGGCGGGGAAGCCGCCAGCGGCCGACCCGGCGCGCGTCCCCGAACACGCTGACGACGCTCGACCGCGACCGGAGCGACCCGACCGGCGGCGCCGTCTCGACCCCGGCCGTGGCCGTCCGCAGCGCGTCGGACGTGTCCGCGGCCCAGACGGCGCCCACCCGCTCGCTGAACTCCTCCAGCGTGAGCCTGCCGTCCCCGGCCGCCCGCTGCAGCTCGGCGGCTGCAGCCTCCCGAGCGGCCTCGCCGATCCGTTCCGGGGGCTGTGCGTGCGGCTCGACCTCCATCGGTACACGTTAACCTCACTGCTCATGGCGCGGAGACGGCGATGGGTGATCTCCTGGCCGGTGCGCCTGGCGCTGCTGGTGGTCGTCGTGGTCGCGAACGTCATCGGGGCCGGGGTGGTGCTGGTCCTCTCGGCGTGGGTGCTGCCCAACGGGCCGCTGGTCGACCCGCAGCGGGTGCGCGTGCTCAACCTGATCACATTCGGCGCCTATCTGACGGTGGCGGTGCTGATCGGCGCCGTCTGGGGATCGCGGCGGT
>JAKDLE010000234.1 GCA_030453005.1 Pseudonocardia sp.
CACCGCCCGCACCGGGCTGCCGGTGCCCGAGTACCGCACGGAGCTGCCCCGTCCCGGGGACGCGGTGCTCGCCATCGGCAGCCCGCTGGGTTTCGAGGGCACGGTGACCTCCGGGATCGTGTCCGGGCTCAACCGGCAGATCCCCGGATCGGCCGCGCAGTCGCGGGCGCTGGTCGACCTGATCCAGGTCGACGCCGCGATCTCACCGGGCAACTCCGGCGGTGCGCTGCTCGACGCGCAGGGGCGCGTCATCGGGATCAACGAGGCCTACATCCCGCCCGCGGCGGGCGCGGTGTCCATCGGCTTCGCCATCCCCGCGGCCACCGCCGTCAGCGTCGCCGACCAGCTCCTCGCCGACGGCACCGCCACCCACCCCTACCTCGGGGTGGTGTTCGCGCCGCTCACCGACGAGATCCGGAACAGCCTCGGCGTCCGGGCCGAGGGGGGCGTGCTCGCGGCCGCGGTGGAACCCGGCAGCCCGGCGGCCGCGGCGGGCGTGCAGCCGGGTGACGTCATCGTCGCGATCGGCGAGCGCGAGATCGCCTCGGTCGAGGACGTGCTCGGGACGCTGCGCGACTCCGCGCCCGGGCGGACCACCACCCTCGGCGTGCTGCGCGCGGGCGAACGGCTGGAGCTGCCGCTCACGATCGGAACCCGACCCGGCTCCTGAGCGGCGGCAGGCCCGGCCCGCGGGGGGCACGTGTCCGGCGACGGGACCGGGGTAGTCAAGGGGTTCCCGACTTCGAGAGGCGGCCACAATGGACCGACCACGCATCGTCATCGTCGGCGCCGGTTTCGCCGGCTACCACGCCGCTCGCTCGCTGGCCGCACGGGTCGGCACGAACGCGGAGATCGTGCTGATCAACCCCACCGACTTCTTCCTCTACCTGCCGCTGCTGCCCGAGGTCGCCGCGGGGGTGCTCGACCCCCGCCGGATCGCCGTGTCGCTGCCCGCCACGCTGCCCGGGGCGCGGTTGGTCCTCGGTGAGGTCGACGCCGTCGACCTGGACGCGTCCTGCGTCGAGTGGGCCGATCCCGAGGGCGGGCGCGGCCGGATCGGCTACGACCGGCTGGTGCTCGCCGCGGGCAGCGTGAACAAGCTGCTGCCGATCCCGGGCGTCGCCGAGCACGCCACGGGGTTCCGCGGGCTCCCCGAGGCGCTGTACCTGCGCGACCACGTCACCCGGCAGGTGGAGCTGGCCGACTCGGCGACCGACCCGCACGAGCGGGAGGCGCGGTGCACCTTCGTCGTGGTCGGGGCGGGCTACACCGGGACCGAGATCGCCGCGCAGGGGCCGCTGCTCACCGCGGCGCTGGTCCGCCACCATCCGCGCCTGCGCGACCAGCCGATGCGCTGGCTGCTGCTCGACCTCGCGCCCCGGGTGCTCCCCGAGCTGGGCGAACGGATGTCGAGCACCGCCGACGGGGTGCTGCGCTCCCGGGGCGTGGAGGTCCGTACCGGGCAGTCGATCGAGGAGGCCACGGCCGACGGCGTCCGGCTGACAACCGGTGAGAATGTGCCGACCCGCACACTCGCCTGGTGCGTCGGCGTGCGTCCCGACCCGCTGGTGACCGAGCTGGGGCTGCCGATGGAGAAGGGCCGCCTCGTCGTCGACCGGTACCTCACCGTGCCCGGCCGCCCGGAGGTCTTCGCCTGCGGGGACGCCGCCGCGGTACCCGACCTCACCCGTCCCGGCGAGACCACCGCGATGACCGCCCAGCACGCCGTGCGCCAGGGCAAGCGGGCGGGCCGCAACGTCGCCGCGTCGCTGGGGCACGGACGGTGGCGCGGATACAAGCACCACGACCTGGGCTTCGTCGTCGACCTCGGTGGTCGCGCGGCCGCGGCGAACCCGCTGAGGGTGCCGATGTCCGGGCTGCCCGCCAAGGCCGTGACACGGGGCTACCACCTGGTCTCCATGCCGGGCAACCGGATCCGCACCGCCGTCGACTGGGCACTCGACGCCGTCCTCGAACGGCAGACCGTGCAGCTCGGGTTGGTGCGCTCCCCCGCGGTCCCGCTCGACACCTCATCCCCGGAGGTGCCCCGCCGCCGCTGACCCGTGATCGTCGTCTCGGCAGCGAACCCGATGGATCTGATGGGTCTGGCTGCCGAGACGGTGATCATCGCCGCTGCGACCGCGAGCCGTGACGACGTCAACCCGCGGCGAGGGCCGCCACCCCGGCGGCGGCCAGCAGCGGCACCGCGGCGCCGACCGTCTGGAAGCCGGTGCCCACCGTCATCCCCTGCACGTGCCGGGCGTGGATCCCCTCGGCGATGACCGCGGCCTTGAAGTACCCCAGCCCGAGGTAGAACGACAGCTGCCCGAGGTCGCGGCCCGACGCCGCCGCGCTCGGTGGCCCTGGTCACCGCGATGTCCTGCGCGCGCCGGGTGATCCCCAGCCAGCGCATGCAGTGCGTCATCCGCGCCGGGCCCAGGCGCACCTGCGCGTAGCGGAACCCCTCGTCGACCTCGCCGAGGACCGCGTCGTCGGGCACGACACACGAACGCCACCTCGAGGTGCCCGCCGAACAGGCTCTCGTCGAGGGTGTCGATGTGGCGGACCATCGTCATGCCGGGGTTGTCGGCGTCGACCAGGAACATCGTCGCCCCGCCGCGGTCACCGACGCCGCCGGACGTGCGCGTCATGCAGATGGCGAACGCCGCGCCGTCCGCCCCGGTGATGAACCACTTCCGGCCGTCGGTGCGCCACCCGCCCGGCACCCTCTCGGCTCGCGTGGCCAGGGCCGACGGGTCGGACCCGGCGCCGGGCGCGGGCTTCTGCTCGGCCGTCGCGACGATCTCGAGCATGTGCATGTTGCCCTCGTCGGGCGCGGCGATGTTGAGCGCCAACGGGCCGAGCAGCGAGTACCCCGCCTCCTCGAACACCACCGCGCGGTCCCGCATGTCCAGCCCGTGGCCGCCGTGCTCGGGGCTCACGTGCGGGGCGAACACCCCGGCGTCCTTCGCCGCCTGCTGCAGGGCGGTGCGGACGGCGTCGTCGTGCGTGACTCCGCGGTGCTGCTCCTCGACCGGGATCACCACGTCCCGGACGAAGGCCGCGGTGCGTCGCGCGAGGGCGTCGACCGCGGGGTCGTGGTCGAGTTCGACTGCCATTCAGGCTCCTTGGCTAATGCTTATTAGCCTTAGGAGATCGGACTGGTGCACTGGTCGTCAAGGCCAGCGGGACCGACACCACAGGATCCACCTCTGATGGGCTATGCTCGGCTAGCTTCTGGAGGAGGTCGGATGGCCGCACCGACGACGTCGCGGATGGCGGAGATCCGCGCCGCCGCGCTGGAGCTGTTCGCCCGGCACGGCTACGCGGCCACGACGATGGCCGACATCGGCGCCGCGGTCGGCGTCCGCGGACCCAGCCTCTACAGGCATGTCACGGCCAAGCAGGACCTGCTGGTGGAGATCATGACCTCCACCATGGACGCCCTGATCGCGACGCACATCTCGGCCGTCGCCACGACCGCGGACCCGACCGAGCGGCTGCGCCGCGCCGTCGACGCCCACGTCCGGTTCCACGCCCGCCACCGGGTCGAGGCGTTCGTCGGCAACAGCGAGATCCGCAGTCTCACCGAGCCGCACCGCAGCGCGGTGGTGGCCCGTCGCGCCGAGTACGAGGCGGGCTTCCGCACGCTGATCACCGACGGGGTCGAGCTCGGCCGGTTCCACGTGGGCTCCGCCCGGCTCGCCTCGTACGCCATCCTCGACCTCGGCATGGGTGTCGCGACCTGGTTCCGCGAGGGCGGCGAGCTCACCGAGAACGAGGTGGCGTGGCAGCAGACCGAGTTCGCGCTGCGTCTGGTCGGGGCGTTGTGAGCAGGGGTGCAGCTAATGCTTAGTAGCGTGGAGGCACCGGGGTTGAGGTGCTACTCCTTGACCGGCGGACGGCGATTCCCTACAGTGCCTAATTTTCATTCGCTGACGGAGAGGTGGGCATGGCGTCGATCCTGGATCGGTTCTCCCTCGAGGGGCGGGTCGCGATCGTCACCGGCGCCTCGTCGGGCCTCGGGGTCGCCTTCGCGCAGGGGCTGGCCGAGACCGGTGCCGACGTCGTGCTCGGCGCACGCCGCGCGGACCGCCTGGCGGACACCCGCACCATCGTCGAGACCGCCGGACGTCGTGCGCTCGCCGTCGCCACCGACGTGGCCCGCCAACCCGACTGCCAGGCACTCGTCGACGCGGCGATGGCCGAGTTCGGCCGGGTGGACGTGCTGGTCAACAACGCAGGCATCGGCACGGCGGTACCGGCCACCCGGGAGACCACCGAGCAGTTCGAGCAGGTCATCGACGTGAACCTGAACGGCTGCTACTGGATGGCGCAGGCCTGCGCGAAGGTGATGCAGCCCGGAAGCAGCATCGTCAACATCTCCAGCGTCCTCGGGCTCACCACCGCGGCCCTGCCGCAGGCCGCCTACTCGGCGAGCAAGGCGGGGCTGATCGGCCTCACCCGCGATCTCGCCCAGCAGTGGAGCGGTCGGCGGGGCATCCGGGTCAACGCGCTCGCGCCGGGCTTCTTCGCCTCGGAGATGACCGACCAGTACGTCCCGGGCTACCTGGACCAGCAGCTGCAGCGGGTGCCGATCGGCCGGGCGGGCGACCCCGCCGAGCTCACCGCCGCGCTGGTGTTCCTCGCGGGCGACGCGGGCAGCTACATCACCGGGCAGACCCTGGCCGTCGACGGCGGGTTCACGATCGCGTGACACCTGGCCGTGAGCAGGCCACACAGAAGGGCGCCGATGTACCCGACCGCCACCGAGAACACCCCGATCGACGACACGGCCGGGTCACTGCTCCGGCTGCTGGACCTGCTCGCCGACGAGGCCCCCGGCGAGCAGCTCGAGCAGCTCGCCGCCGAGGTGGAGTCCGCGCCCGGGCGGGACCGCGGGCTGCTCGGGCGCGCGGTGGAGGACGGCAGGCGGATCCGGGGGGCCTCGACCGACGGGAGTGCCGGTCACCGGGGACGCCTTCATGCGGGTCACCTCCGGTACGCGGACGCAGGCGATCGGCTCCGTCCGCCAGCGGCCCGGCTACGGGGTCGGCGGCTACGTGATCCAGACCGGGCAACCGATGGCCACCTCGAACTACCTGGTCGACCCTCGGCTGCGGCGGGACGCGCTGGTGGCCGAGGCCGTCGCCGACGACGGGGCGGTGAGCATCGTCGGGGTGCCGACGAAGCTCGGGGCGGTGGTCGTCGGCGCCTCGTTCGCCGCCAACCGCTGCGAGCGCACCTTCGACCAGGCGGAGATCGCGCTGCTGTCCTCGCTGGCCGCGCACGCTTCGGTGATCACCGAGAACGCGCGGCTCTTCGAGCGCGTGCACGCCGCCTCCCACGACCTGCGGGAGGCCGATGCGCGGCTGGAGGCCCAGCGGTCCGCGTTGGAGCGCGCCGCGGCGGCGGCCCCCCCCCCGCACCCGCCCCGGGCCCCCCCGCGCGCGCGCCCCGCCCGCGCCCCCCCCCACGCCCCGGGGCGCGCCCCCCCC
>JAKDLE010000235.1 GCA_030453005.1 Pseudonocardia sp.
CGAGCAGGCCGCCGAGACCGCGCGGCGCGAGGCGTCCGAGGCGGGCACCGCGCGGACCCGGGCCGAGGCCGACACCGCGGCCGCGGAGCGCCGCGCGGGTGATGACCGGGCGACGGTCGAGCAGCTGCGCGCCGAGCTCGCCGCGGTCCGGCGCGAGGCCGCCGAGGAGCGCGCCGCGCTGCGCCAGGAGGCCCGCGACCAGCTCGCCGCCGTCCTCACCCAGCTGGGCAACACAACCACCACCCGCCCCGGCAGCGGCGCCGGCGGCAGTGACCCGGCCGGGCAGACCGCCCCCCGCGACCCGGCGCCGCGGCGCGGCCGGGGTCCCGAATAGAGGGGGGACTGTCCGGGCTGTGGCGACGACATTGCACATCGTGAACGCCGCCGCGGCGGCACGGGCAGGACGCGACGGGCTACGCGGCGGCCGCGGTGCTGCGCTGGGCGCACCGCCGCGGTGGCGAGGCGCACTGCCTACTGCAGCTGCGCCGCGTCACCCCGCTCACCGTCGACGGCCAGCCAGGTCACCGCCGGCCCGGATGTGCTGGTCGTCGTGGCCAGCGAGCTGCGCGACAACCCCCCCGCGGGCTGGACCTGACCGCCGACGTGCCCGGCTGGACGGGTGCGGTGCTCGACCACGTACCCCGGCTGCTGCCGGTCGAACAGGCGCGGGAGCTGGCCGTGCGGTGGCGGCTGGAGCCGGTCGACGGGCGCGGTCCGCGAGGTGGCCGAGGAGTTGGGCATCGCCCGCACGCCCGGGGCACTGCTGGTCATCGACCACGTGCCCGCGGCTGGACAGCGCACCGAGGGGGCTGGTCGTGATGTTCGACGGCGGGCAGGTCGACGACCCGGCCGCGCTTGTCCTGGCCCGCGACGAGCTGCGCAGCTACGCGTTCATCGCCGCGGACCGCGGGCTCGGGGAGTACCTGCCGGAGTTGCAGACCCGCCGGGCGCTGGCCGCGCTACGCGCTCGCCGCCAGGGGCGCTGCGGTCTACCTCAAGGACGGCCACCCGGCCGGCGAGACGCCTCCGGTATGCCGACGGGCCCGGCGCGGGCGGCTACTTGGTCGTCGCGGCCGGGTCGTCTCGAACAAGGGCCTCGGTCGAGAGGCTCAGGTGTTCACGTGTGATCCCACGGGACCTCGTTGTCCTGCTCGCTGGTCCGGCGACTGCCGTAGTCGATCACGGAGGCGGCATCGAGCAGCTGCTGACGGAGGTCCGTCCGTTCGCAACGTTCGAGGTCATCGCGGCGCAGGAGTTCGTAGAGGGGCAGGAAGGTCGAGCCGAAAGTTCGCCACTGGGTGGCGAGCTCGGCGGCGGCGGCGGGGATGAGGGTGGTGAAGTGGTTGATCAGGGCGGGCGCGGGGTCGTCGCTGCTGTCGATGCGGTAGCCGAGTTCGTCGGTGACTTCGGCGAGCTTGGTCTGGTCGATGTTCGCGGGGGCGAGCTGGCGCACGGTGCGCACGACGTAGGCGCCGAGGGTCTTGGTCAGGGTGACGGTGACGTGGGCGGCCTGGCGGCACACCAGGACCGGAAGGATCGCGGTGTCGGGCAGGGCCTGCTGCAGGGCCGCGGCCTTCCAGAGCAGCTGGTGGAGCTCGTCGTCACCGGGGTAGATCCAGGGGCGGGTGTTCTTGACCTCGACGACGACGTCGTAGGTGGCCGTTGGGGTGTTGGTGGAAGCGTCGATGACGGTGAGGATGGCGGCGTTGTCGAGCGGACCACCCGGGACGGTGGCGCCGCGGAGCACGGTGGTCTGCCCGGTGTTCGGGTTGAGCAGCAGGTAGCCGTTGGCTGCGGTGAGGGCGCGGTGCACGACGGATTCGGCGGCCGCGCCGAGGATGCCAGGGTGGTTCGGGGTTCCGCTGGCCCAGCCGAGGTAGCGGGCGTGCAGGGCGGCTTTGCGCTGCACGGCGTCGTGGATGGCGCGGGTGCGGAGCCGCTGGTTGACGGGCACGATCAACCGGACGGTGCGGGCGCCCTTGGTGTTGTGGAACAGCTGCCGGACCTGCCCGGTGCGGACCAGCTCGTTGATGGCCCAACCAAGGTGATGCTGGTCGATGCGGGTGGCCCGACCGGGGAGCGGAAGCCGGGGGTCGTCGCCGAGCTTGGCCACGACCTCGGCTGGCACGACGAGAGCGAGTTCCTGCTCAAGCAGTGCGAGAACGAGGTTGAGCGCGAGATCGCGGTAGTACTGGACGTCAGCCACGTCGTCCCCGTTTTGCGTTTTCGCGTCGCCGAGGCCCCATAGATAGAAGTGGTTCGGGTCGTCTGATCGCGAGCTGGCCGCCGTGTCGGGCCTGCTGCAGCTCGGATGCACGACGAGGCCGGGGCATGACGAGGAACTGTAGGTATCTGAGAAGGCGGAGGGTGGGAAGCACGCGCTGATCGTGACGGTCTACTGCGTGCGGTGGTGGGCAGTCGCGTGTCAAGGACTTGTGGCCGCGAGCGGCAGCGGGTTGGCGGTGCCGGTGCCCCCGGTGCGGTGCCGTGCTCTGTGAGACGGCGTCCGTCTGACACCTCCGGCCTCCGCGGGCGGGTGCAAACCGGCTGTCCGGCCGCCACCCATCGCTCGTCCCGGGTTGGTCGTGGCGAGCAAGCGTTCCGCAACGATGCTGCCCGCCATCGTGGCGCCCGGTCGACCATCGTCTCGGCCGACCAGCGCTGCCCTTACCCCGGTAGCGCCTCGTCGAGCGCCATTCGGGGGCCTTAGACTCGATGCGACCATGATCGAGGTGCGCTCGTGGGTGCTGCGGCACGAACGGTCGGGCGGGTGTCGGAGCTGGCGGCGATGACTGCTCGTAGCTGTTCGACCGGCAGATTGTTGTCCTGGGCGATGGTGTTGAGGCGGATGCCGCTGCGCTCTAGGAGGTCGGTGGCGGCGCCGAGCACGCTGGGCGCCTCGGGCGGGCCGAGCGAGGCGATCTCGGGGTTTCCGCGTTGGGCTAGGTCCTGGTTGGCACGCCGGTAGACCATCGGGGACATGATCCCGAGGGCGTGGGCTCGATATACCAGAGCGCGCACACTGGTGCCCCACTTGCGCTTGGCCATGATGAGGCGCTCGAGGTCGTAGCGCGAGGGCAGATCGGGCGCGATCTGCTCGGCCGGCATCAGGAACTCCGCGGCGAACCCCTGGGCCTGACCCTCGACGATCTTCGAACCGGGCTCGACGTCGTGGTGCATGACCAGGTGCCCGAGTTCATGGCTGGCGTCGAAGCGGCTGCGGACGAGGTCGTTCTTCAACGGCGACAACAGCACCAGCGGCCGGTGACCGGCCTGGGTGGAAAAGGCGTCGACGCGGGGGTCGACGTAGTCCTCGGGTAGCCGCAGCACCAGCACCCCGCAGGCTTCGAGCAGCCGGGCGACGTGCGCGACCGGGCCCGGCGGCACGCCCAGTTTCTCGCGGGTGTGCCGCGCGGCCGCGGCCACGTCGTGGGGGTCGGGGTCGGCGGGCAGCGCCACCCAGGGC
Source organism: Pseudonocardia sp. (assembly GCA_030453005.1). GTDB lineage: Bacteria > Actinomycetota > Actinomycetes > Mycobacteriales > Pseudonocardiaceae > Pseudonocardia. The sequence continues at coordinate 3,467 of JAKDLE010000235.1, forward strand.
AGGTCGACCGCCGGGAGGTCGACGTAGGTCTCGATGACCTCAGCGACCCCGAGCGCGAGCTCGCCGAAGGCGAGGGCCTGGTCCCGCGAGAGCGCCGGAGTCGAGCGTAGCGATCGGAAGTGTGCGGCGTGCCCTGGCAGCGTCGGCACGGGGTGGTTGCGGCGGAAGAACTCGCCTGACACCCCGAGGGCCAGCCCGAGCTCGGCGGCCACGGGTGCGGTGGGGCGGGATTGGCCACGCTCGAACTGGGAGATGGCCGCGGGGCTGAGCTCGAGACGCCGCGCCAGCTCGGCCCGAGTGGTCCTGGCCAGACGCCGGGCGAGGCTGAGCCGGTCGCCGTCGAAGTCGGCGACAACGCCGGCGGACCGCCGTCGCCGCGCGGCCCGCCGGGCGTCGCTCTCGAGGCCCATCAGCTCGCCGACGGCCGCCGCGCCGGCTTCAGCGTCACCGGCGCCTCGGGGGCTGGACGGGTGTCGAACCGCGTCAGCGAAGCCGGGTCGCCACCCTCGGGTCGGGCTGCCCGCCCGGCGTCGCCCTCGTCGCGCCACAGCGCGGTGACCGCCATCCACGGGTGGTTGCTCTCCTGCCCGGCCTCGTCGGCGCTGGGGACCGCGAACCAGCCCGCGGTCCGCCCGGTCGCGAGGTCCCCGCGGTAGACGACCATGGTGTGACCGAGCACGTCGGGGTTCTGCCCCATCGTCTCCATCCCCGGGAAGGGCGTGGCGAACGCGGGCACGTAGCCGGCCCGGTTCTCGCGGGCGGCGGTGCGGCGCACGAGGCTGCGCTCCGACCAGCGCATCGCGTCCCACTGCGGATCCTGTTCGGTGTTGGTGCGCGCCTTCATCGGGTGCAGCGCCAGCCCGGCCGCGTTCACCAGCAGCGACTGCTCCGGGGCCGACACCGTGACCCCGCGTGTCCTCCACAGCTCCTGGTGATCGTGGTACTCGCGCAGCATCAGCTCTCGCAGGTTCTCCGACTGCGTCACCCCGAGCGACCTCGCGGTGTCCCCGGCGTTCGGGTCGTAGCCGTCGGCATTGCGTCGCCACGTCCGGCCGACCGTCTGCCGAAGGAGCTGCGCCACCCCCAGCACACGAAGCTCCACCACCTTGGCCTCGGCCCACTCCGCCACCTGCGCGTCATACTCGGTCACGTTCAGAAGTTAAGCAGATAGCCGTCTGGGAACATCGCGGAGGTAGCAGAACGCGCTAATCGTGTGGATGGAGGTCCTTGTGGAGCTTGGGTGGCCGGGCGAACATCACGGCGACCTGCGGGCGGGCTGATACCTCACAATCCGCTCGCAACGAAGCGGGCGGGGAGCGTCTCAACCGGGCCGTACCCCAGTCGTGTCGACGGGCTCGCCGATCAGGAGAAGCACCGGAGGGGCGGCTCCAGCGGGGGCGATCCGCTCGGTCCGCCACCGGCAGTCGGGTGACAGTAAGGATCGTGTCACCAGCCGCAAACGCGCGAACGTCGTCTGCATCCTGACAGGTCGGATCTTCGTCCGGCTGCTGCGTTTCCATAGCAAGCAGCGACACGCTGGGGGGTCAGGGCGTCCGCTTCTGAGCTTCCAGCTCGTCGAGTCGGTCGAGGTGGCGGTAGATGGTGGGGCGGGTGACGCCGAACTCGGCGGCGATCTGGGCGACGGTGAGCTCGCCGGCTTCGTACATGTCCCGGGCGAGCCGGGCCTGGCGGGGTCCGAGCTTGGGCTTCTGCCCGCCGGTCCGTCCGCGGGCGCGGGCGGCGGCGAGACCGTCCATGGTTCGTTCGGACATCAGCGCGTGCTCGAACTCGGCGATCGAACCGAGGATCTGGAAGAACATCCGGCCGACCGCGGTGGAGGTGTCGATGCCCTGGTCGAGCACCACCAGGTCGACGCCGCGGGCTTGGAGCTGGTTGGACAGCTCGATGAGGTGTTCGAGGGACCGGCCGAGCCTGTCGAGCTTGGTCACGACGAGCTGGTCGCCGGCGCGCAGTCCGCGCAGGGCCTCGTCGAGCTCGGGCCGGCGGGCGAGCTTGCCGGAGGCCTTGT
>JAKDLE010000236.1 GCA_030453005.1 Pseudonocardia sp.
TCCCCGCCCGCGGGAGCCCCACCCGCGGGCGCGGAGAGCCCCGGCTACCCCCGGCGATGGGAGGCCGACGTCGTGGCCTCCGACGGAGGCATCGTGCACCTGCGGCCGATCCTGCCCTCCGACGCCGACGCCCTGCTGCGCTTCCACGCCAGCCTCTCCGAGCGCACCCGCTACCTGCGCTACTTCGGCCCCTACCCGCGGATCTCCGAGCGCGACCTGAAACGGTTCACCACCGTCGACCACCGTTCGCGGGTGGGGTTCATCTGCCTGCTCGGCGACGAGATCATCGCCGTCGGGCGCTACGAGGGCCTGCCCGGCGACGGCGGGCCGGGCGGCACCACGGGCACCGCGGGCATCGACTCGGCGGAGGTGGCGTTCGTCGCCCGCGACGAGCACCAGGGCCGCGGCCTGGGCTCGATCCTGCTCGAACACCTCGCCGCGGCCGCCCGGGAGAACGGGCTGCGCCGGTTCGAGGCCGAGGTGCTGGTGGAGAACCACGCCATGGTGCGGGTGTTCCGGCAGGCCGGCTACCACGTCAGCCGGGCGTTCGCGGAGGGGGTGCTGCACCTGGAGTTCGACATCGACCCCACCGAGAAGTCACTGGCCGTGCGCGACTCCCGCGAGCAGCGGGCGGAGGCGCGCAGCGTGCACAACGCGCTGCACCCCACCTCGGTGGCGGTGATCGGGGCGTCCACCGACCCGTCCAAGATCGGGCACGCCGTCCTGGCCAACCTGCTGCGGGCCAACTTCACCGGGCCCGTGTACCCGGTGAACCCGGAGGCCCGGTCCGTCCGCGGGGTCCGGGCGTACCCGTCGGTCACCGACATCCCCGACGACGTCGACCTCGCCGTCGTCACGGTGCCCGCGGGAGGCGTCGACGAGGTGATGGACTCGTGCCTGGAGAAGGGGGTCAAGGCACTGGTCGTGGTCAGCGCGGGCTTCGCCGAGTCGGGTGTCGTCGGATCGGGCGCGCAGCGGCGACTCGTCGAGGAGGCCCGTGCGCACGGCATGCGCGTGATCGGGCCCAACGCGCTGGGCGTCGTCAACACCGCGGCCGACGTGCGGCTCAACGCCACCCTGGCCCCGCAGTTGCCCGGCCGTGGACGGGTCGGGTTCTTCAGCCAGTCCGGGGCACTGGGCATCGCGATCCTCGCCGCCGCGGCCGAGCGTGGTCTGGGCCTGTCCACGTTCGTCTCCGCGGGCAACCGCGCCGACCTCTCGGGCAACGACCTGCTGCAGTACTGGCAGACCGATCCCGCCACCGACGTCGTGCTGCTCTACCTGGAGACGTTCGGCAACCCGCGCAAGTTCGCACGACTGGCCCGGCGGCTGGCCCGGACGAAGCCGATCGTGGCCGTCAAGAGCGGTAGGCACTCCGCGCCCACCCCGGCGCACGCCGAGGTGTCCGCCCCGATCGACGACGCCAGCGTCAAGGCGCTGTTCGAGCAGGCGGGCGTGATCCGCGTCGCTACGCTCTCGGAGCTGTTCGACACCGCGCTGCTCCTGGCCTACCAGCCGTTGGCCGAGGGATCGCGCGTCGCCGTGGTCGGCAACTCCACGGCGCTGGGCGTGCTGGTCACCGACGGGCTGCTCGACGAGGGGCTCGACCCCGCGGGTGCCCCGGTCGACGTCGGCGCGGCCGCCAACCCGGCGGAGTTCGCGGCGGCCGTGGCCGGGACGATCCGGCAGGACCACTGCGACGCGCTCGTCGCGGTGTTCGTCCCGCCGATCGCCACCCCGGGAGCCGAGTACGCTCGCGCGCTGCGGGAGGCCGTGACGGGCTCGGGCAAGCCGGTTGTGGCGGTGTTCCTGGCCGTCGAGGGGGTGCCGGCGGAGCTGGCGATTCCGGGCGAGGACGGCTCACCCGGCCCCGGTTCGGTGCCGAGCTTCTCCAGCCCGGAGCGGGCGGTCGCCGCGCTGAGTCGCACCGTGCGCTACGCCCGCTGGCGCGCCCAGCCGGTGGGGGAGTTCGTCATCCCCTCCGGCGTCGACACCGAACGGGCCCGCGCACTGGCCGCCCGGGCCGGTGCGGGACGGCGCGACGACACCGGAGCCGTGGAGCTGCTGGGCTGCTACGGCATCCCGCTCACCGAGTTCCGGCGCGTCCAGGGCGCCGAGGCCGCGGTCGAGGCGGCCGACGCGCTGGGTTACCCGGTGGCGATCAAGGCGGTCGGCGAACGCTGGCGGCACCGCACCGACCTCGTCGGGGTGCGGCTCGACCTCGCGGCGGGCACCGGGGTGTACCGGGCCGTCGGCGACCTGGCCGAGCTCACCGGCGACGACGAGGTCTACGTGCAGCGGATGGCGCCCCGGGGGCTGTCCTGCGTGCTGCAGATCGTCGACGACCCGTCGTTCGGCTCGCTGCTGTCGTTCGGGCTCTCCGGGCTGGCCACCGAGCTGCTCGGCGACCGCGCGTTCCGGGTGGTGCCGGTGTCCGACCAGGACGCCGCCGCCCTCGTCCGGGCCCCTCGCGCCGCCCCGCTGCTCTCGGGCTACCGCGGCAGCGAACAAGCCGACCTGCAGGCCCTGGAGGACCTCGTCCTGCGCGTCGGCCGGATCGCCGAGGACCTGCCCGAGGTGCGGTCCCTGGCCCTCGACCCGGTGCTCGCGTCCGCGGAGGGCGCGTTCGTCACCGGCGCCCGCATCGTCCTGGGCCCGCCGCCCACCCGGCACGACGGCGGACCCCGCCGCCTCCGCTGAGTACCCCGGCCGGCGGCGGGAAGGGGTCAGCGGCGGAACGTGATCTGCAGGGTGGGCTCGCTGACGCCCGCGAAGAAGTCGTTGCCCTTGTCGTCCACGACGACGAATGCGGGGAAGTCCTCCACCTCGATCCGCCAGACGGCCTCCATGCCCAGCTCCGCGTACTCCAGTACGTCGACCCTGCGGATGCAGTCCTGGGCGAGCCGGGCGGCGGGGCCGCCGATGGAGCCGAGGTAGAAGCCGCCGTTCGCGGCGCAGGAGTCGGTGACCTGCTGGCTGCGGTTGCCCTTGGCCAACATCACCAGCGATCCGCCCGCCGCCTGGAACTGGGCGACGTAGGAGTCCATCCGCCCGGCCGTCGTCGGCCCGAACGACCCGGACGCGTAGCCCTCGGGGGTCTTCGCCGGGCCCGCGTAGTAGACCGGGTGGTCACACAGGTAGTCGGGCATCGGCTCGCCCGCGTCGAGCCGCTCGGCGATCTTCGCGTGGGCGATGTCGCGGGCCACCACCAGCGGACCGGTGAGCGACACGCGGGTCTTCACGGGCAGCGTCCCCAGCTGCTCGCGGATCTGCGCCATCGGACGGTTCAGGTCGACCTGCACGACCTCCTCGGACAGCCCGTCAGCGACGTCGGGCAGGAACCGCGCCGGGTCGGTCTCGAGCTGCTCCAGGAACACGCCCTCCGGGGTGATCTTGGCCTTGGCCTGCCGGTCGGCCGAGCACGAGACCGCGATGCCGACGGGGAGCGAGGCCCCGTGGCGCGGGAGCCGGATCACGCGCACGTCGTGGCAGAAGTACTTGCCGCCGAACTGGGCGCCGATGCCGAACTGCGCGGTGAGCTCCAGGACCTGCTTCTCCAGGTCGTGGTCGCGGAACGCGTGTCCCAGCTCCGACCCGGCCGCGGGCAGGGTGTCGAGGTAGCGCGCCGAGGCCAGCTTCGCGACCTTGAGCGTGTACTCCGCCGACATCCCGCCGACGACGACCGCGAGGTGGTAGGGCGGGCACGCCGAGGTGCCCAGCGAGCGCAGCGTCCGGTCCAGGAACGCGGCGAGCTTGCGCGGGTTGAGCAGCGCCTTGGTCTCCTGGAACAGGAACGTCTTGTTGGCCGAGCCGCCGCCCTTGGCCATCGTCAGGAACTCGTAGCGCGGCTCCTGTCCGGGCGCGGAGTACAGCTCCACCTGCGCGGGAAGGTTGGTGCCGGTGTTGCGCTCGTCCCAGAACGAGGTGGGGGCCATCTGTGAGTAGCGCAGGTTCAGCGACTCGTAGGCCTCGAAGATGCCGCGCGAGACGGCCTCCTCGTCGGCGCCGCCGGTGAGCACGGTCTCGGTGCGCTTGCCGATGACGATCGCGGTGCCCGTGTCCTGGCACATCGGGAGCACGCCGCCCGCGGAGACGCAGGCGTTGCGCAGCAGGTCGGTGGCCACGAAGCGGTCGTTGGGCGAGGCCTCGGGATCGTCGACGATCGAGCGGAGCTGCGCGAGGTGCGAGGGCCGCAGGTAGTGCTGGATGTCGTGCACCGACTCCCGCACCAGCGCGGTGATCGTCGCGGGGTCGATGTCCAGGAAGGTGCGCCCGGCGGCCTCCACCACCTTCCCGGGCGGCAGGTCGAGACGCCGGTAGGTGGTGGTATCCGGGCCCAGGGGCAGCACGTCGACGTGGTGGAAGTCAGGCACGGGTCAACGCTACAACGCGCCGTCCGCGGGGTCGGGAGGCCGGACCGGCCCCCGACCAGTCCGACCCCCCGGGGTACGCACGGCACGGCGAACCGGCCGAGCGGGGTCTCCGAATGGAGACCCTCCCTGGTGGCCGGGAGGCCGTCAACCTCTGATCGGGCCGGCGACCGCCCGCGGCGCGCCCCGAGCCCCGACGGGCCGGCCCCGGCGTGTGGGTCCGTGCGGGCTCGGTCAGACTGCCCGGCGGAACCACGACGGAGGAGACGCGATGAGGCTGGCCACGATCCGCACCGCCACGGGCACCCGGGCGGTGCGCGTGGACGACACGACAGCCGTGGAGACCGGCGACGCCGACGTCCGCGCGTTGCTGGAGCGGCCGGACTGGGCGGCGCACGCCGCGGCGTCCGCGGGTCCCTCGCACGCGGTGGACGGGCTGGACTACGCGGCGCTCGTCCCGAACCCTGAGAAGATCATCTGCGTGGGGCTGAACTACCGCGACCACGTGCTGGAGATGGGCAACCAGCTCCCCGAGTACCCCACGCTGTTCGGCAAGTACGCGCCCGCACTCATCGGGGCGCACGACGACATCGTGCTGCCGCTGGTGTCGGACAAGGTCGACTGGGAGGCCGAGCTCGCCGTCGTCGTCGGTGCCCCGGTGCGGCACGCCACCCGGGAGCGGGCGCAGGCGGCGATCGCCGGGTACACCGTGCTCAACGACGTCAGCGTGCGTGACTACCAGCGTCGCACCGGCCAGTTCCTGCAGGGCAAGACGTTCGAGCACTCCACCCCGATCGGCCCGTGGCTGGTCACCCCCGACGAGCTGCCCGACGGCGGCCCAGAGGTCGTCGCCGAGATCAGCTCCGTGCTCGACGGCGAGACGATGCAGCGCTCGTCCACCTCGGAGCTGGTGTTCGGGGCGGTCGACCTGGTCGTCTACCTCTCGGAGATCCTCACGCTCAACCCGGGCGACGTGATCGCCACCGGCACCCCCGGCGGCGTCGGGCACGCCCGCACGCCCCCGCGCTACCTCACCGACGGCGCCGAGCTCGTCACGTCGATCGCAGGCGTCGGGGAGCTGCGCAACACCTGCCGCCTGGAGAGGAGGTGACCAGGACGGTCGA
>JAKDLE010000237.1 GCA_030453005.1 Pseudonocardia sp.
GGATCTGGTCGGCCCACGTCCGGACGAACGCCTCCGCCCGCCCCGCCATCCGCACCCCGTTGCGGGCGAAGTTGACGCTCACCTCGTCGTCACCCGGCGGATCGAACGTCAGGTTCCTCGACCACAGCGACTCCCGCCGCACCTCGTCGATGATCCGGGTCAGCTCGTCGATGCACTCCTGCGCCCGCCCGGGATCGACCCGGAACCCGTCGCCCGTTCCGGGTCCGACATCGGGTGCGGCCAGCTGTGCGGTGGCCCAGTTCCTGGCGTAGTAGGCGTGGTCGGTCTCGCTCCCACCAACATCCTCGATCAGCGGCATGGCAGCAGGATGCCAGGCCGCCACCGGTCCGCGGGGCCGTTCGGACGAAGCAGGCGGGGCCACCCCGCCTGCTTCTCGTGGACCGGTGGGATCAGCGCGAGACCGCCTCGGCCCTCCTGCGGACGTCCTGCGCGGCGCCCTCGGCCTGATGCGCCAGCTCGACGCCCGCCGCCGCGGCCCGCACCGCGACGTCGTGTCCCAGCCTGGCGGCCTGCGTGCTGACCTGGTCGATCATGTCCGGAGCCCGCTTCTCCAGCTCGGCGCGCCTCTGCTCGGCGACCGCGGCCCAGGCGGAGCCCTTCTTCGCGGCCTGTTTCGCGAGCTGCTTGCGCTGCTTCTCCGTGCGCTTGAGCAGCTCGGCACGGCGCTGTTCGGCGACCTTCTGCAGCTCCGCGCCCCGCTTCTCGGCCTTCTTGGCGGCCTTGGCCGCGCGTGCGGACCATTCGCCGGACTTCTCCGTGGCCCGGACCGACAGGTCGGACCCGGCTCGACCGGCGAGCTCCCCGGCCTTGGCGGCCCGCGCGGAGACCGCGGCACCGGCGCCCGGGGCCATCCCGACGATCCCGGCGGCCATCCCGCTCATCGCCCCCGAGGCGTGGGGGGCCGTCGAGCTGACGCGGGCGCCGACGCCTGCCGTCGACGCGGCGCCGCTCAGGCCGGTGAGCGCGACCGAGGCCTGACGGGCGGCGCGCCTGCCGCGCCACGCCACCGACGGTTTGCCGTGGGTGTCCGCGGCGGCGATCAGCAGGCCGCCGAGCAGACCGACGTTCTTGAGGAAGTGCACCTGCTGGTCCATCTTCTTCGCCTCGTCGGTCTCCTCCCAGAAGCGGTGCGCGGAGAGGGTGGTGGGAACCAGCGACGCGGCGAGCGCGGTGGAGGCCAGGCGCGGGAACCTGCCCAGGGCCAGCATCGACCCGGCCACGATCTTCACCCCGGCGTCGATCTTGATGAGCATCTCGTCGTCGGGGCGCTGATCGATCGGCGCGATCTCGACGGCCTTGTCGACGGCGGGTGAGACCGCGTCGAGTACCGGCCGCGCCGCCGCGACGTGTCCCTGGGGCGCCTTGAGCGCGTTGATGCCGCCCTGGATGAACAGGGCGGCGAGCATGGGTCGTGCGACTCGTCGAAGAAGCATGCTTCGCAGTTCCCCATCCGACGGCCGGGGAAACACCGGGGTGCCATCCTGTGTGCGTGACAATGCAGCGGGCGATCGGTCTCGACATCGGCGGCACCAAGATCGCCGGCGGTGTCGTGGACGCCTCGGGGGCCGTGCTCTGCGAGATCGTCGAACCCACGCCGGAGGACTCCGACGGCCCGGCGGTCACCGCGGTGCTGCTCGACGTCGTCGAACGCCTGCGGGCCGAGCACGACAGCGTCGCCGCGATCGGCGTGGGCGCGGCCGGGATCGTGGAGTGGCCCGCCGGGCGGATCGTGTGGGCGCCGAACAACGCCTACCGCGACTGGGCGGTGCGCGAGCAGCTGGAGGCCGCGACCGGGCTGCCCGCGGTGATCGACAACGACGCGAACGTGGCGGCGCTCGCCGAGGCCCGCCTGGGCGTGCAGCGCTGTCGCGACCTGGTGCTCGTCACCGTCGGTACCGGGATCGGCGGCGGGCTGGTGCTGGGCGGGCGGATCTACCGGGGCCCCACCGGTCGCGGCGCGGAGCTCGGACACATCATCCTCAACCCGGACGGGCCGGTCTGCGGCTGCGGCAACCACGGCTGTTTCGAGGCCTACGCCTCGGGCAGCGCGCTCACCCGGATGGGTCGCGAGGCCGCCGCCGACGACCCGCACGGCCTGATCGCGCGGCTCGGCGCGGAGCAGGGCGAGGTCACCGGGCAGACGGTGACGGCCGCCGCGCAGCAGGGCGACGCGGTGGCGGAGGCGCTGTTCGGGCGGCTCGGCCGCTGGCTGGGCGTGGGGATCGCCTCCCTGGCCAACATCTTCGAGCTGCAGGCCGTGGCCGTCGGCGGCGGCCTGGTGGACACCGGCGACCTGCTCCTGGAGCCCGCACGCATCGCCGCGCGGGAGTTCGCGTACGCGCCGCACGCCCGGGCGGGCATCCCGATCGTCGCGGCCACCCACCGCAACGACGCCGGGATGATCGGCGCGGCGCTGCTGGCGCTCGAGAACGCGGCAGGTGGTGGGGTATCCCCCTAAGGTGGGCCGGTGCTCGTTCTCGGACCCGTCCTGCGCCACGTCGGCGCCACCACCGCGCAGGTCTGGGTGCAGACCGACCGGCCCGCCACCGTGCGCGTGCTCGGCTGCGAGTCCCGCACCTTCGAGGTGTCGCAGCACCACTTCGCGCTCGTGCCGGTCACCGGGCTGCCGCCCGACAGTCGCACGCCCTACGAGGTGCACGTCGACGACCAGCGGGTGTGGCCGCCGCCCACGAGCCCGTTCCCGGACAGCCTGATCCGCACCCGCGGTCCACGCTCCGACGAGGAGAACCGGATCATCTTCGGGTCCTGCCGGTACTCGAAGGTGGCCGACCCGAGGCTCAGCGCCAAGCTGGGCCTCGACGCCCTCGACGCCTACGCCGCCCGGATGACCCGTCGCCCGCCGCAGGACTGGCCCGACGCACTGCTCCTGCTCGGCGACCAGGTCTACGCCGACGAGCTCACCCCGGCGAACCTGCGCCGCATCGCCGGGCGCGACGACCGGCACCCCGACTGGCCCGACGACGAGATCGTCGACTTCGCCGAGTACGTCGGCCTGTACCGCGACGCCTGGACCGACCCGGAGATCCGGTGGCTGCTCTCCACCGTGCCCACGGCGATGATCTTCGACGACCACGACGTGCGCGACGACTGGAACACGTCGAAGGCATGGCGGGACGAGATGCGCGCGACGCCGTGGTGGCGCCACCGCATCCGCTCCGGGCTCGCGTCGTACTGGGTGTTCCAGCACCTGGGCAACCTGCCGCCAGAGGACCTGATCGCGGACCCCGACTACCAGCGCGTCCTCGCCGCCGACGGCGACGCGTGGCCGCTGCTCGTCGCGATGGCCGACCGCGCCGACATCGAGACCGACTGCGCGAAGGGGGTCCGGTTCAGCTACCGCTGGGACCTGGGGCGCAGCCGCTTCATCATGATCGACTCTCGGAACGGGCGCATCCTCGAGGACGGCGCACACCAGATGCTCAGCGATGACGAGTTCGACTGGGTCGAGGGGCAGATCGACTCCGCGGGCGACGTCGACCACCTCGTGCTCGGCACGTCGCTGCCGTGGCTCATGCCGCACGCGATCGGCGAGCTGCAGACCGTCAACGAGATCGCCGCGGCGAAGCCCGGCTGGCGCGGGCGGCTCGGCGAACGGATCCGTCAGGGCGCCGACCTGGAGCACTGGGCGGCGTTCCGCGGCTCGTTCGACCGGCTCACCCACCTGATCTCCCGCGCTGCGGGCAACGGCGTCGCCTCGGTGAACGTCCTCTCCGGCGACGTGCACCACAGCTACGCCGCACGCGCCGACCTCCCGTCCAGCCCGGCCGCGGCCGTCCACCAGCTCACGTGCTCGCCGGTGCACAACAAGGTCGACTGGATCATCCAGCCCGGGTTCCGGCTCGGCTGGTCGCGCGTGATGCGGCGGTGGACCGAGCGCTGGTCTCAGCGGGCGGGCGTGCCGCCCAAGCCGGTCGACTGGGAACGCCTCGCGGGCCCGCTGTTCGGCAACACCATCGCCACCCTCGACGTCCGCGGCCGCCGCGCCGAGGTGGTCTTCGAGCAGCCGGTCACCGCGGCCACGCTGACCGAACGTGCGCGCCTGGAGCTCACCGCCCCCGCCTCCGTGGAGGTGCGGTCGTGACTCCCCCCGCCCCCAACGCCGGGCAGATGGTGGTGCTGCGCCCCACCGCCGCGGCCCACGTGCCGCGGTTCCTGGAGATCGTCTCCGACGCCGAGGTGGCGAAGTGGTGGGGCGGCTACGACCTCGACCGCGTGCGCCGGGAGCTGCTGGGGCCCCAGAGCTTCGCGGTGGAGCTGCACGGCGAGGTCGTCGGGCTGATCATCTACTACGAGGAGGACGACCCCGACTACCGCCACGCGGGCATCGACCTCGCGCTGCACCCCGACGCGCACGGCCAGGGCCTGGGCGCCGACGCGCTGCGCACGATGGCCCGGCACCTGTTCGACGTGCGCGGGCACCACCGCATCGTCATCGACCCCGCCGCCCACAACGAGCGCGCCATCCGCAGCTACTCGCGGGTCGGGTTCCGCCCGGTCGGCATCATGCGCAGCTACGAGCGCAGGCTCGACGGCAGCTGGCACGACGGCCTGCTCATGGACCTACTGCCCGACGACCTGGTCTGAGGTCGCCGCCTCTCAGAACGCCGTCCGCTCCAGCCACGTGCCGAACGCCGCGGCGTCCCCGTGCACCTGCAGCCGTGCGTCCTCGGCGGGGATCCGGCGCAGGACGGCGAGCAGCAGGTCGGCGGCCGATCCGCGGACCGCGACCGTGCCCTTGCCGTGCCCGTGCTCCCAGGCGAGGGCCCCGTCCGCCTCGACGCGGACCATCCACTCCCCCGCGGCGCCGAGCCCGTCGTCGGTGGCGTGCAGGTGCAGGGTCGTGCCGGGCGCCAGCGGGGCCGTGTCCGCGGCCGCGGGGCGGGCGGTGAGCAGGGAGAGCCAATCCGAGACGCCGTCGGCGGCCACCTCGGGGCGCACCGTCCACGGCGCGCCCAGTGCGGTCGCGGCGTCGGCCCGGTGCACGCTCGACTCGTGCAGCCGCCGTCGGACCCACCAGGACGCAGGCCGCGGCCCGGTGAACGTCCAGACCGACGCGCCGGCCCCCACCGATCCGACGGCGTCGAGCAGCGTGCGCGGGCTCGCCGTGAGCCACTCGGAGGGGTCGGTCGGCGGCTTGCCGTCCGCGACGGTGCGCATGTCGACCGGGGCCTGGGCCTGATCGCGCACGATCGTGGCGGCCCAGCGGTCACCGCGGCCGACATGGGTGACGAGCTGTCGCACCGTCCAGCCGGGACAGGTGGGCACCGGGGTGTCGAGGTCGGCGCCGCCCACGAGCTCGACCAGCAGTCGGTTCTCCTCCAGCAGCGCCGCGGCGAAATCCATGGCGCGCACGCTATCGGGTGGGCGCATGGGTCCCGGGGTCGCCGGGTACCACGTCGACATGGCTCCCGATTCACCCGACTGGACGGTTCCCGGCCCCGTGCGTGCCT
>JAKDLE010000238.1 GCA_030453005.1 Pseudonocardia sp.
CGCTGCAGCAATTGCGCGAGGCCTTCGAGGGCGGTGCCCAGGGCATCGAAGCGGGGAGTATTTTCATGCCCCAGCTTGTCGATGAAGGTCTGGCGGATGGCATCGAGCCCGCTGCGGGCGGCGGCGACGGCGCCCGCCGCACGTCCGCCGCTGCCGACCGGAGAGCTGACGGTGACGTCGGCGTCCGCCGTGATCGGGGCCCTGCTGCCGGAGAACGCGATCGTCGTCGACGAGGCGATCACCTCGGGCCTGGGTCTGCCCGACGCCACCGCGGGCGCGCCGCGCCACGACTGGCTCACGCTCACCGGCGGTGCGATCGGGTACGGGCTGCCCGCCGCCACCGGCGCGGCGGTCGCGTGCCCGGACCGCCCGGTCTGGTGCCTACAGGCCGACGGCAGCGCGATGTACACCCTCTCGGCGCTGTGGACCCAGGCGCGCGAGGGACTCGACGTGACCACCGTGCTCTACCACAACAGTGCCTACGCGATCCTGCGCATGGAGCTCGCGGCGGTGGGTGCGGCGCCCGGCCGGGCCTCGGCGGATCTGTTCGACCTCGGCCGTCCGCAGCTCGACTTCACCGCGCTCGCCCGGGGTATGGGCGTACCCGCCGAGCGGGTCCGCACCGCCGAGCAGCTCACCGCCGCCCTGCGACGGGCGCAGGCCGAGCCGGGTCCGCACCTGATCGAGGCCGTCGTCCCGGCCCTGCTCTGAACAGCCGATCCGACCGGCGTGAGCCCGATCACGTCACCCGATCGACACGGCCGCTCATCGCGCGTGACCGGCTGCTCGGCGCTCGGCGACCGGACCACCCCGCCCGGCGCCAAACACGCCGGACGTACAGTAGGCGAGACGCGACGCTGTGGTAGATCGACGCTGTGGTAGATCGACGATGTGCTAGATCGACGATGTGGTAGATCGACACTGCGGCGTCGACGTAGTGGCACGACACCGAGGACGGTTCCCCGCCCTCGCTCTCCAGGACCTCGGGGTGCCCATGACGGTGGTGCAGGACGCGATGACCGCGTCGCACGCCTGCGCGGTGCCGGTCAGCGACGAACAGCTGTGGGAGATGACGGCGCGGTTCGTCGCCTCCGGTCTCGACGCGGGCGAGCACGTCGTCTACTTCGACAACGGCAACATCGACGCGGTGATGGAGCGCCTCGACGACGACGGGGTCGCCTTCCGCGGGCCGATGGAGCGCGGCGAGCTCGCGGTCGTGCCCGGCGAGGTCACCCGCTCCGTCCTCAGCGCGGGCGCCGACGCCGTGCTCGGCGCGCTGGACCACTCGATCGACGACGCGTTGGGGCGGGGCTTCCCGGCCGTCCGCCTCACCGGCGACACCGCCTTCGCCCTCACGCAGGACGGCGGGGTGCCGATGCTCGAGTACGAGGCGGGGATCGACCGGATGCTCGGCGACCGCCCGGCCCGGATCCTGTGCCGCTTCGACCGGAACCGGTTCCCCGAGGACGCGATCGCCCGCCTGCGGGCGCTGCACCACACCGAGCTCACCGCGCCCGCCGTCTACGACGACAGCGTGCTGCGGATCACCAGGCCCGGGCCCACCATCCTGCGGGTGGCGGGCGAGGTCGACCACAGCAACCGGCCGCGGGTCAAGCGCGGGCTGGACACTGCGCTCGACGAGGCGCTGCGCTCGGACTCGTCGTCGCCGGAGGTCATCCTGGATCTCGCGTCGCTGCGCTTCATCGACGTCGCCGGGGCCGTCAGCCTGGTCCACGCGGCCGAGGAGTTCCCGAGCACGCACCGCCTGGTCCTGACCGGTGTCCGACCCTCGGTCATGCGCCTGCTCGACCGGTGCGGGGCTCCGTTCGCCGCGCAGCTGCGGGTGGAGCCGCGCGCCACGGGCGGGCGCTCGTGAGGATCAGCGGGAACCGCCCCGGAACACCCACGCGGTTGCAACACGCGGCGGCCTTCCACGACTCGCCCGCCGACCTCGTGCGCAGGCTCGTGCCGGTGGCCGAGGCGGCGGTGCACCGCGGCGAGCCGGTCGCGCTGGCTCTGCACCCGCGCACCGAGGACGCCCTGCGCAGCGCTCTCGGCTCGGCGGGCCCGTCGTCCTCGCTGCGCAGCCTGTCCGGGTCCGGCCCCGACGCGGGCTCCGGGCAGACCGTCGCGCTGCGGCGGGCGCGGGAGCTGCGGGAGATCACCGCCGCGGAGGGGCCGGTCACGGTGCTCAGCGAGCACCTGTCCGACCTCGACGGCCCGGACGGCACGTTCTGGACCGAGCTCGACGCGGCGGCCAACGTCGCCCTCGCCGACCTCCCGGTCCACCTCATGTGCTTCTTCCCCGAGATGCCGCTGCACCTCGCCGTGCTCCACGGTGCACGGCGCAACCACCCGCTGCTCCTCGTCGACGGGGAGTTGCGGCACAACCCCGAACACCTCCGCCCACACGCGGTGCTGGCCGACACCCCGGTCGTCGCGCCGGAGCTGCTCGGTGCCCCCGACCTGCGGCTGAGGTTCCGCGCGTGGCAGCTGCAGGAGGTGCGGCACGCGGTCCGGCAGCTGGCCGAGGCGACGGGGTTCGCCTGTGAGCGCGTCGACGACGTCGTGCTGGCCGTGAACGAGGTGGCCACCAACGCCGTCGAGCACGGCGGCCGGGACGGCGAGCTGTGCCTGTGGAACACCCCGGACGGGCTGGTCTGCGAGGTGCACGACTCAGGTGAGCTGCCCGACCCGCTGCCCGGGCTGGTGGCTCCGCACCCCTCGGACCCCCGCGGTCGCGGGCTCTGGATCGCCCGGCAGCTCTGTGATCTCCTGCACGTCTGGACCGATCAGGGAGGCACCCACGTGCGGATCCGGGCGGCACCGTGAGCTAGGCTGGCGGCCGTCATCACTAGAACGGCCGCGTAGGCGCCCGCGACTGTGACGGACACACCCTTGGCAAGCCGTTCTCCTCGGAGAACACTTCTCTGCGGACTCCGGCGGCCTCCTCGGGCCGCGCAGCTCACTGCAGCAGGGCGAAGTTCCATCGGTACAGCGTTCCATCGGTACAGCGTTCCATCGGTACGGCCTCGTACCGGTACAGCATCATCGGCACCACGACGGACCGGGACACCTCATGCTTGAGGATCGACGACGATCTCGCACGACTCCCGCCGGGACGGACACGCCCCACCGGGTCACCGTCCTCGGCTCCTTCACCCTCACCTCGCACGGGGGTGCGGTGCCGCTCGGCGTCGACGCCCGCCGACTGGTCGCCTATCTGGCCGTACACCCACGCGCGCAGGGCCGCCGTGCACTGGCCGCCGACCTGTGGCCGGGAGTCCCCGTCGACGCCGCGATGCGGCTGCTCGACGACGCCGTGCTCGCCGTCGCGGTACCGGGCCTGCTCGCCACCGACATCGACGGCGCGCTCGCCCTGGGCGCCGACGTCGACGTCGACCTGGCCGCCGCGATGCTGCTCGTCCGGGCGCTGCCCGACGTGCCCGCCGTCGAGAGTCCGGACCTCTCCCCACTCGGCGCCGACATCCTCCCCGGCTGGACGGCCGCGTGGATCGTCGTGGAGCGCGAGCGCTTCCGCCAGCTGCGGCTGCACGCCACCGAGGAGCGCAGCGTCCGGCTCGTCGGCGCGGGCCGCTGCGACGATGCCGTCGCACTCGCGCGCGGTGCGGTGCGCGCGGCCCCGAGCCGCGAGAGCGCCCGGCGCACGCTGATCGAGGCCTACCTGGCCCAGGGCGACATCGCGACCGCGGTCGCCGAGTACGACGAGTATCAGGAGCTGCTGCGCTCCAGTGTCGGCGCCACGCCCGCTTTCGCCCTCGACGGGCTCCTCCCGCCGTCCCCGGCGTGGCCGGTCATGCGGGCACGCAACGTGATGCCGCGTTCGGCGGTGTCGCTGCCCGGGCTGCGGTCGGTGCGGGCTTCGGGCGGAACCCGCAGGCTCGTCGCGGGCGGATCGGTGCCCGGCGCCTCGCGCTGACGCCGGCTGCGGTACCCGCCCGCCACGGCGTCAGCCGACGGGCTGCGCCGCGAACGGGATCTCGAAGCGCACCTCGGTGCCCCACGGCCTGCGCTCCACGGAGACGCGCCGGGCGAGCCTGTCGATCATCAGCAGGCCCCTCCCCCGGTGTCCCGGGTGTTCCGCGGCGGGGCGCCACGTGCCGTGGTCGGCCACGCGCGCGGTGACCACCCGGCCGCCGCCGTGCATGTCGACGCGGTGCACGTCGAGGTCCACCTCGACGGTGCCCGACCGGTCGTCGGGGTAGGCGTGTTCCACCCCGTTCGCCACCGCCTCGCCGAGCGCGAGCTGGAGATCGACCAGCGCGTCGGCGGGCATGCCCCTCGCCCGCGCCCACGTCTCCACGCGGCGTCGGATCTGGCGGAGCTGCCCCGGTTCGGCGCGGTGGCACAGCCGCAGGCGGCGGCCCCCCGCAGACGCAGTGTGGTTGTCGGTCACCGCTGTGGGGTGCCCGCGGCCGGACGGGCCAAACCGGCGGGCCCCCCCGTCGACCGCCGAGGTGTGTCGATCTCGGGCGAAGGGGTACCCGGAGGTCATGCATGGACCAGAAGGAGACGTCCCCGAGGACCCCAAGGTCGCGAACAGCCGCGATGTGGGGGGACAGGAGCGCCGCGACGACGAGCGCGCCGACCCCGACGGCGACAGCACCACGGGTGTCGACCGCAACGAGGAGTTCGTCGGCCGGGTCGCGGGTGACGACCCCGGCTATGCAGGCGAGACGGGCGCGGAGCGGCGGGCGCGATGACCAGGCGTGGCGACGGGAACGAGCTCACGCCCCTCGGCAAGATCGCCTACAAGCCGTTCGGGCTCGCGTTCGGCGTGGTGGGCGGCCTTATCGCCGGCCGGGTGTTCAGCGCGGTGTGGAAGCAGGTGTCCGACGAGGACGAGACGCCCCAGCCGCTCTCCGACGACTACAGCACCCGGGAGGTCCTGCTCGCGGCGACGCTCCAGGGCGCGGTGTTCGCCCTGATCAAGACGGCGGTCGACCGCTACGGGATGAAGGCCGTGCGCCGGTTCCTCGACACGCCGCCCCCCGAACATCAGAGGAGGACAACTCATGCCCGCACGTGACGAGGTGCCCAGCACCGTCCGGCGCTCCGACGACAAGGCCGAGCGGACCTGGGAGAAGACCTACGACTCCGCCCTCGACAGCTACGACGGTGACGGGGCCCGCGCCCGCCGCACCGCGTACGCCTCGCTCAAGCACACCCACGAGAAGGTCGGGGACCACTGGGAGCCGAAAGAGCACAGTGACTCGGACAACGGATGGGGCCCGTCCGACGAGCAGGCGGCCCGCGGCGGCCGCGACAGTGATTCGACGGCGGGAGGCGACCGGCCGACGGCCGGGGGCGTGGACGCGAACGCGTCCAAGGAACACCTGTACTCCGTCGCCCAGCGCCTCGACGTCCCCGGGCGCTCCTCGATGAACAAGGACGAGCTGGTCTCCGCGATCGAGAAGGCCAACGACCGCGAGACCCGGAGTGCCCGCGAGAAGAAGTGACGCCGGTC
>JAKDLE010000007.1 GCA_030453005.1 Pseudonocardia sp.
ACCCCCGAACCCCGCGATCAAGGCACAGCTGTCGCTCGCGGAGATCCACCAGCGACGTCAGTGCCTTGATCGACGGGGTGCGCGCGGTCTGGAGTGCTCGGTGAGCGCCCCGGTGCTCGCGCAGGCCGCCGCCACCGAGCTGCCCGAGGTGCTCCCGGCCACCGGTGTCGCGTCGCTGGCGTGGCTGCTGTTCGTGCTGCCCGCGGTCGGGGCGCTGGTGCTGCTCGTCGCCGGGCGCCGGGCGAACGGGTGGGGCCACTGGCTCGGCGTGCTCACCGTCGTCGCGTCCTTCGGGGTCGGGCTGGCGATCTTCCTGGAGACCGTCGCGCTGCCCGCCGAGGAGCGGACGCGGGAGCTGTCGCTGTACTCCTGGATCGGCGTCGCGGGCCTGGACGTCGACTTCGGGCTGCGCCTGGACCCCCTGTCGCTGACGTTCGTGCTGCTCATCACGGGCGTCGGGTCGCTGATCCACATCTACGGGGTCGGCTACATGAGCCACGACCCGGGCAGGCGGCGCTTCTTCGCGCAGCTCAACCTGTTCGTCGCGGCGATGCTGATCCTGGTGCTGGGCGACAACTTCCTGATGCTCTACCTGGGCTGGGAGGGCGTCGGCCTGGCGTCCTATCTGCTCATCGGCTTCTACCAGAACCGCCCGGCCGCGGCCACGGCCGCCAAGAAGGCGTTCCTGATGAACCGGGTCGGCGACGTCGGACTGGCCATCGCGATCTTCCTGATCTGGCTGGAGCTGGGCAGCACCCAGTACACCGAGGTGTTCGCCTCGATCGGCCAGGTCGACCAGGCCGCGATCGTCGCCATCACGGTGTTGCTGCTGCTCGGCGCGTGCGGCAAGTCGGGTCAGTTCCCGCTGCAGTCCTGGCTGCCGGACGCGATGGAGGGCCCCACGCCGGTCTCCGCACTGATCCACGCGGCGACGATGGTGACCGCGGGCGTGTACCTGATCGCGAGGTCCTTCCCGATCTACGACCTGAGCGAGACGGGACGGCTGGTCGTCGCGCTCGTCGGCGTCGTCACGCTGCTGATCGGTGCGATCATCGGCTGCGCCTACGACGACATCAAGAAGGTGCTCGCCTACTCCACGGTGAGCCAGATCGGCTACATGTTCCTGGCCGTCGGGCTCGGCCCGGCCGGGTACGCGCTGGGCATCTTCCACCTGCTCACCCACGGCTTCTTCAAGGCCGGGCTGTTCCTCGGGGCGGGCTCGGTCATGCACGGGATGCACGACGAGATCGACATGCGCCGCTACGGCGGGCTCGCCCGGCACATGCCGATCACGTTCGTCACGTTCGGGCTGGGGTACCTGGCGCTGATCGGGTTCCCGTTCCTGGCGGGCTACTTCTCCAAGGACGAGATCATCGCCGCCGCGTTCGACCAGCCCGGGTGGCAGGGCTGGGTCTTCGGCGGGGCCGCGCTGCTCGCGGCCGGGCTCACCGCGTTCTACATGACCCGGCTGATGTTCATGACGTTCTTCGGTGAGGAGCGCTGGAAGGACCTGCGCACCGCCGAGGGCGCGGAGTACCACCCGCACGAGTCGCCCGCGTCGATGACGGTCCCGATGATCGTGCTGGCGATCGGCTCGGTGTCGGCGGGCTTCCTCCTCGCGCCGGTGCTGCCCGGATGGCTGGCCCCGTCGCTGGGTGAGCTCCAGGAGCTGGAGGCGAACGTCGTGCCGCACGCGCTCACGCCCTACCTCGTCGTCGGGATCTCGGCGCTCGGCGCGCTCGTCGCCTACCTCACCGTCGGTCGCAGGCGCACACCGGTGGAGCGCCCGGAGCGGGTGTCGCTGCCGGTCCGCGCCGCGCGCCGCGACCTCTACGCCAACGCGATCAACGAGGCCGTCATCGCGCGCCCGGGCACCTGGCTCACCCGTGCGCTGGTGTTCGTCGACAACCGGGGCGTGGACGGCGTCGTCAACGGCACCGGTGCTCTGCTCGGTGGCGGTTCGGGGCGGCTGAGAAAGGTGCAGACCGGGTTCGTCCGGTCCTACGCGATGTCGATGCTCGGCGGCTCCGTGCTCGTCGTCGCGGCGATGTTGGCGGTGCGGTTCGTATGACCGGAGGAAACCTCTTGCTGCTCGCCCTGCTGATCCTGCCGCTGGTCGGGTCCATGGTGGTGGCCGCGCTGGGGGCGAACGCCCGGCAGGCCAAACTCGTCGCGTTCGGCTTCTCGATCGCGTCACTGGCGCTCACCGCCGTCGTCTGGTTCGCCTACTCGGTGGCCGAGGCCACGGCGGGCGCCCGGTTCCAGCTCGAGTTCTCGGTGCCGTGGATCCCCTCGTTCGGAACGTCGTTCGCGCTGGGCATCGACGGCATCGCGCTGGTGATGCTGGCGCTGATCGCCGTGCTGGTGCCGATCGTGTTGGGCTTCTCCTGGGAGGAGAAGCTGCCCGAGGGCCGCACCGTGGCGGGGTTCTACGCGCTGGTCCTGTCCATGCAGGGGCTGCTCGTCGGGGTGTTCGTGGCCACCGACGTGTTCCTGTTCTACGTGTTCTTCGAGGCCATGCTGGTCCCGATGTACTTCATGATCGGGCGCTTCGGCGGGCCGCGCCGCCAGTACGCCGCGATGAAGTTCTTCCTCTACTCGCTGCTCGGCGGGCTGATCATGCTCGCGTCGGTGATCGGGCTGTTCGTCGTCAGCGAGGAGCAGTTGGGCCAGGGCACGTTCACCTGGGTCGACCTGCAGCGGATGGCGGCAGGCGTCGACGAGTCGACGCAGATCTGGCTGTTCCTCGGGTTCTTCGTCGCCTTCGCGATCAAGGCGCCGCTGGTGCCGTTCCACACCTGGCTGCCCGACGCCGGTGCCGAGGCGCCGGTCGGGGCGGGCGTGCTGCTCGTCGGTGTGCTCGACAAGGTGGGCACGTTCGGCTTCCTGCGCTACTGTCTGCCGCTGTTCCCGCTGGCCAGCCAACGCCTCGCGCCGTTGGTGCTGACGCTCGCCGTGATCGGGATCCTCTACGGTGCGCTGCTGGCGGTGGGTCAGACCGACCTGAAGCGCTTCGTGTCCTACACCTCGATCGCGCACTTCGGCTTCATCGCGCTCGGGATCTTCTCGTTCTCCGTACCGGCGCTCACCGGGGCCGCGCTCTACATGGTGAACCACGGCATCTCCACGGGGATGCTGTTCATCATGGTCGGCCTGCTGATCGCCCGCGGCGGATCACGGCTCATCGAGGACTACGGCGGCGTCTCGACGCTCGCGCCGCTGCTGGCCGGGTCGTTCCTGATCGCCTCGCTCGCGTCGCTGGCGCTGCCGGGCACCAACTCGTTCGTCAGCGAGTTCCTGGTGCTCGTCGGTTCCTACCCGCGCCAGCCGGTCTTCACCATCCTCGGCACGGTGGGGATCATCCTCGCCGCGCTGTACGCGCTGTGGGTCTACCAGCAGACGATGCAGGGCCCGGTGCGCGGCGCGGCGGTGTTCGCGGCGCTGGAGCGCAGGCCGCAGGCCGCCTCCGCGGGAGGAAGCACGTCGATGGTGTCGTCTGCCGCCTCCGCGGGAGGAAGCACGTCGGCGGGCGGGCCGGGCACCATGCTCGACCCGGCCGTCGAGGCCGGGCGCGACACGTCCTGGTTCCCCGACCTGGGGCGTCGTGAGATCGCCGTGGTCACGCCGCTGATCGTGCTCATCGTGGTGCTCGGGTTCTTCCCCGGCCCGGTGCTCGACGTCATCACCCCGTCGGTGACGGCCACGCTCAACGAGGTGGGTCTCGCCGACCCGGTGGGAGGACTCCAGTGACACTGGCCCAGGGGATATCGGCCCAGGGGATATCGGCACAGGGGATATCGGCACAGGGGATCGAGGTGCCGCCGATCGACTACGCGGCCACCCTGCCGCTGCTCATCGTCCTCGGCACCGCGTGCGTCGGGGTGCTGCTCGAGGCGTTCCTGCCCCGACAGCAGCGTTGGCCCGCGCAGGTCGCGGTGTCGCTCGTCGGGCTCGGGACGGCCGCGCTCACGCTCGGCCTCTACGCGGGCCGGGCGAGCACCGACGGCATCGTCACGTTCGCCGGGGCGGTCGCCGTCGACCGGCCCACCCTGTTCCTGTGGGGCACGCTGCTCGCCCTCGGCCTGGGCAGCGTGCTGCTCATCGCCGACCGTTCGGTCGAACCCGGTGGCGCGTTCCTCCCGTCGGCGGCGGTCCGCTTGGCGGCGGCGCGCGGCGGCGGGGACGGGTCCGGGCACGGTCCGAAGGGCCGTGACGACGGCGACCCCGACAGCGCTGAGGCTCGCTCCGCCTCCACGATGCAGACCGAGGTCTTCCCGCTCTTCTTCTTCGCCCTCGGCGGGATGATGGCGTTCGTCGCGGCCAACGACCTGCTGACGATGTTCATCGCGCTCGAGGTGCTCTCGCTGCCGCTGTACCTGATGTGCGGACTGGGTCGCCGCAAGCGGCTGCTGTCGCAGGAGGCGGCGGTCAAGTACTTCCTGCTCGGCGCGTTCGCCTCGGCGTTCTTCCTCTACGGGCTCGCGCTGATCTACGGCTACGCGGGCTCGGTGCGGTTCACCGCGATCGCCGCCGCGTCCGTGGGCTCCGCCCGCTCCGACGCGCTGCTCTTCGGAGGGCTCGCGCTGCTCGTCGTCGGCCTGATGTTCAAGGGTTCGGTCGGTCCGTTCCACACCTGGACGCCCGACGTCTACCAGGGCGCACCCACACCGGTCACCGCGTTCATGGCGACCTGCACGAAGGTGGCCGCGTTCGGGGCGATCCTGCGGGTGCTCCACGTGGCGTTCGGCGACACACGGTGGGAATGGCGCGGGGTGCTGTGGGCCATCGCGATCGCGTCGATGGTCATCGGCGCCGTGATCGGCCTCACCCAGACGGACGTGAAGCGGTTGATCGCCTACTCCTCGGTCGCGCACGCGGGTTTTCTGCTGCTGGGGGCCATGGCGATCACGCCCGCGGGCATCTCGAGCACGCTGTTCTACCTGCTCGCCTACGGCTTCAACACCCTCGCGGTCTTCGCGGTGATCACCCTGGTGCGCGACGCCGACGGGGAGGCCTCGCACCTGTCGCAGTGGGCGGGGCTGGCGAAGCGCTCGCCGGTCGTGGCGTACACCATGGCGTTCCTGCTGCTCGCGCTGGCGGGGGTCCCACTGACCAGCGGGTTCACCGCGAAGTTCGCGGTGTTCGCCGCCGCGCTCGCCGACGGGATGCTGCCGCTGGTGATCGTCGCACTGGTGGCGAGCGCCGTCGCCGCGTTCTTCTATCTGCGCGTGATCGTGTTGATGTTCTTCAGCGAGCCCGCCGCGGACGGCCCCACCGTCACCGTGCCCGGTCCGTTCACCACCGTCGCCATCACCCTCGGCGTGCTCGTCACGCTGCTCCTGGGCGTCGTGCCGACGACTGCCTTGGAGTGGGCGGCCGGTGGAGGGTTCGTAGGGTAGGGACGTTGAGCGAGCTTGCGAGCTCACCATCGGCACAGGCCACAGCGAACGAGGCCGACGAGCGCAGCGAGGAGGTCTCGTGAGCAATTATGAGGTAGCGGGCGTCGAGCTGGGAGACGCCGAGCTGGCGGCGGCGACGGCGGTCGGCCTGGAGAGCGTCGAGCAGCTGCTGCGCCGTGAGGTGCACAGCCACGACCGGTTCGTCACGGAGACGTCCCTGCACCTCATCGAGGCGGGCGGCAAGCGGTTCCGGCCGCTGTTCACGCTGCTCGGCGCGCAGATGGGCCCGCGCGCCGACTCGCCCGAGGTGATCACGGCGGCGGCCGTGGTGGAGCTGATCCACCTCGCCACGCTCTACCACGACGACGTGATGGACTCGGCCACGATGCGCCGCGGCGCGCAGAGCGCCAACTCCCGCTGGGACAACACCGTCGCCATCCTCACCGGCGACTTCCTCTTCGCGCACGCCTCGCGGCTGGTGGCCGACCTCGGGCCGGACGCGGTGCGGATCATCGCCGAGACGTTCGCGGAGCTGGTCACGGGCCAGATGCGCGAGACCCGCGGGCCGCGCCCGGACGAGGACCCGGTCGAGCACTACCTGTCGGTGATCGCGGAGAAGACCGGCTCGCTGATCGCCACCGCCGGACGCTACGGCGGGATGTTCTCCGGCTGCACATCCGAGCAGATCGCCTCCCTGCACCGCTTCGGGGCCGTGATCGGCACCGCCTTCCAGATCTCCGACGACATCATCGACATCTCCTCGGCGTCGGAGGACTCCGGCAAGACCCCGGGCACCGATCTGCGCGAGGGCGTCCATACGCTGCCCATGCTGTTCGCGTTGCAGGGCACCGGCCCCGACGCCGACCGCCTCCGGGTCCTGCTGGCCGCCCCGATCGCCGACGACGCCGAGGTCGACGAGGCCCTCACGCTGCTGCGCCGCGGCGACGGCATGGCCCGGGCCCGCGAGGTCCTCGCCGCCCAGGCCAAGGAGGCTCAACAGGAGCTGTCCCGGCTGCCCGCCTGCCCCGCCGCCGACGCACTGGCCACCCTCACGGCCTACGTCGTCGACCGCACCGGCTGACCCCCGAGTTTGCCGATCCCCCCGGCGAGTTTGCCGATGCCCCCGGCGAGTTTGCCGATCGACTCGGCGAGTTTGCCGGTCCACCGCGGGGGCGTGGGCCTCTCGTGCGGATCACGGCGTCGCGAGCACAGGCTCGGCCCGGCGGGAGGTCTGGGTGGAGCGGATCAGGTCCCCGGTGAAGATCGCCAACGCCACCCACACCAGCACGAAGCCGACCCAGCGCGTCGCGGGCATGTCCTCGCCGCCGATGAACACCCCCCAGAGGAACTGCAGCGTCGGGTTCAGGTACATCAGCACCCCGATGGTGCTCAGCGGCACCCGCCGGGCGGCGGCACCGTAGAGCAGCAACGGCAGGGCCGTCACCGGTCCCGCGGCGAACAGCAGGAGCAGGTGTCCCGCCCCGTTGCCGGTCATGGTGCCCGCCCCGACGATCTCGAACCAGGCCACGGCGCCGACCGCGAGCGGGCCCAGCACGAGCCCCTCGGCCGTCAGGCTGGCCTTCGCCGTCAGCGGCACGGTGCTCTTGATCAGCCCGTAGAACCCGAACGAGACGGCGAGCACGAGTGCGAGCCACGGCGGTCGGCCGTTCTCCAGGGCGATCACCACCACCGCCACCGCCGCGACGCCGACCGCGACCCACTGCGCAGGCCGAAGCCGCTCGCGCAGCACTCCGACGCCGAGGAGCACGCTGACCAGCGGGCTGATGAAGTACCCGAGCGCGGCCTCCACGACCTGCCCGGACATCACCGCGTAGATGTAGAGGCCCCAGTTGACGGCGATGAGCAGCCCCGCCGCGGTGACCATGCTCCAGCCGCGCAGGCGTAGCGTGCCCAGCTCCGACCAGCCGCGGAGCAGGGACAGGACACCGGCCATCAGCACGGCGGTCCAGGCGATGCGGTGGGCCAGCACCTCCACGGGCACGGCCGGTGCGAGCAGGGGCCAGAACGCCGGGAACAGGCCCCACATCGTGTAGGCGGCGACGGCAGCCGCGACGCCCCGCCCGTCCAGCTTCGCCGCCACCACGTCCTCCATGAGAACACCGAGGACCCGGTTCGGGCTGGTGAGCCCACTCACCTGTGCCGCGCCGGGCCCGGCCCGCGGGGTCAGTCTGGGGTGCTCGCGTGGTGGTGGGCGGCGGCGACGATTCCCGCGACGACGTCGAGCTCGCCCGCGTCGCGGGGAGCGAACACCACGACCGACCCGGCCGGGACACGGACCCCGGCGAGCGGGTGGGCCACCGCCCACCCCTTCATCAGGGCGTCGTAGGCGAGCGCAGCGGGCAGGACGACGTGCACGGTGTCCGGGTACAGGCGGGCGAACCCACCGGTCGTCGGCTCGACGAACGCCTCGTCCGGGCCTCCCCCCAGGCCACGGTCGAGCGAGAGGGCCCGTTCACCGGGCTGCGCACCCGACGCCGTGCGGACCCCGTCCAGGGCGCACAGCCGGGCGTGCAGGTCCGGCGGCGGCGTCGGGGACGCCGCCTGCTCGGGCCGGGCGGACAGGCGCCCACCGGGCACCCCCGGCCATTCCGGGTCGTCGTCGTCGGCCAACGGGTTCTCGCCGTGGCGACGTAGGAACTCCAGGCGTTCGGTGAGCCAGCTCCCGACCTCGCCGACGATGCGGCCTGCGAGCCTGCCCCCGCCCGCGTCGGCCTCGACCCGCACCGGTGCGCCGCTGTGTCGCACGAGGTACTCCGAGGCCGTGTCGTCTCCCGCGTGGCAGAGGAACACGGGGATCCCGACGAGCCTGCCGCGCTCCGCGGGAGGCCCCGCGGGCGGCCCGCCGTGCAACAGCACGCCGCCCGCCCACCGGTGGGGTTCGGCGAGCATCAGCGCGGCGGCGAACTCCGCCCCCTCGGCGTACCCGAGGAGGATCACCGCCCGTTCCGGGTCGCCCTCGGCGTCGAGCCAGTCGAGGAACCACGGTATGGCCGTGTCGACGCACCACGTGAAGCCGCTGCCCTGTTCGACCGGGCCGCGCACCGCGGCGTACGCGACGGGGCCCGGTGGCAGCCAGGGCGCCAGCTCGATCATCGACGCCTCGCTGACGCCGCCGCCGTGCAGCGCGACCACCAGTGGGGCCGACGGATGCCCGGTGCCCCAGCGGGCCACCACCGGTGCGGTGCCGAGTCCGGCGGAACCGGTCGGTGTGGTCACGGTGCCTCCCCTTGATCGACCCGCAGGGTAGAGGCTGGCACCGCGACCACGACGTCTCGTGGTGAGACGGGTTCGATCAGCCGACGACCGTCCAGGTGTCGCGGCCGTTGAGCAGGGCCTGCAGGTCGGGCCCGCCCTTCGCCGCGGCGGCGCGGGCCTGGTTCACCTGGGCGCGGACGGCGTCGTCGTAGGTGATCCTCTCGGTGTTGCGGAAGATGCCGGTGACGGTGTGGGTGAGGTTCTGGTCCGAGAGCCGCGAGAGCGCGAACGCGAGATTGTGGTCGGTCGCGTCGTGGACCACGATCTGCTCGGCCGCCACCTCGTCGGTCTTCGCGACGCGCAGCCCGAGACCGTCCTGGACCACGGCGAAGGTGCCGAGTCCGTCGTCGCCGGCGGGCCCGAACCGGATCGGTTCGCCGTCGGTGAGGGTGATGAGGCGCTCCGCGGCGTCGTCGCCCTTGCGCAGCACGTCGAACGCGCCGTCGTTGAAGATCGGGCAGTCCTGGAAGATCTCGACCAGTGCGGTGCCGCGGTGCGCGGCGGCTGCGCCGAGCACGGCGGTGAGGCCCTTGCGGTCGGAGTCGATCGCGCGCCCGACGAACGTGGCCTCCGCGCCCAGGGCGAGCGAGACCGGGTTGAAGGGGGTGTCGACCGAGCCCACCGGGGTGGATTTGGTGACCTTCCCGACCTCGGAGGTGGGCGAGTACTGGCCCTTCGTCAGCCCGTAGATCCGGTTGTTGAACAGCAGGATCTTGAGGTTGACGTTGCGGCGCAGCGCGTGGATCAGGTGGTTGCCGCCGATCGAGAGCGAGTCACCGTCACCGGTGACGACCCACACCGACAGGTCCGGCCGGGACACGGCCAGGCCGGTGGCGATGGTGGGGGCGCGCCCGTGGATCGAGTGCATCCCGTAGGTGTTGAGGTAGTACGGGAACCGGCTGGAGCAACCGATGCCGGAGATGAACACCGTGTTCTCGCGCTTGATCCCCAGCGTGGGCAGGAACGACCGGACCGCGGCGAGCACGGCGTAGTCGCCGCAGCCGGGGCACCAGCGCACCTCCTGGTCGGAGGTGTAGTCCTTAGCGGTCTGCTTGTCCTCGGTGGTCGGGACCCCGTCGAGGCCCCCGATCGTGGGCAGTCCGAGATCCAGCGCGGTCATCTCTTCGCCTCCGCGGGAAGAAGTACGTCGGCGGTCATGCATGCACCCCATTGAGGTTGTCCAGGAACAGGTCCTGCAGTTCCTCGGCCTTGAACGGAAGGCCGGACACGTTGGTGTAGCTCTTCGCGTCGACGAGGTAGCGCGCGCGCAGCAGCAGCACCAGTTGCCCGAGGTTCATCTCCGGCACGAGCACGGTGCGGTAGCGGGCGAGTACGTCGCCGAGGTTGGCGGGCATCGGGTTGAGGTGGCGCAGGTGGGCCTGGGCGACCTTCTGCCCGAGCGCCCGGACCCGGCGGCAGCCTGCGCCGATCGGGCCGTAGGTGGAGCCCCACCCCAGCACGAGCAGGTCCGCGTCTCCGGAGGGGTCGTCGACCTCGATGTCGGGCACGGTGATGCCGTCGATCTTCGCGCCGCGCAGCCGGACCATGCGGTCGTGGTTGGCCGGGTCGTAGGAGATCGCGCCGCGGCCGTCGGCCTTCTCCAGGCCGCCGATGCGGTGCTCCAGCCCCTTGGTGCCGGGCACGGCCCACGGCCGGGCCAGTGTGCCGGGGTCGCGCAGGTAAGGCCAGAACTCGTCCGCGCCGTCGGGCGCGTTGGTCGCGGTGGCGAACGCCGGGTCGATCGAGGCCAGCGTGGCGACGTCGGGCACCTTCCACGGCTCCGAGCCGTTGGCCAGCGAGCCGTCGGAGAGCAGCATCACCGGGGTGCGGTAGGTGACCGCGATGCGGGCGGCCTCCAACGCGGCGTCGAAGCAGTCGCCCGGCGAGTGCGGCGCCACGACCGGCACCGGCGACTCGCCGTTGCGCCCGAACATGGCTTGCAGCAGGTCGGCCTGCTCGGTCTTGGTGGGCAGCCCGGTGGACGGGCCGCCGCGCTGCACGTCGATGACCAGCAGCGGCAGCTCCAGCGTCACGGCCAACCCGATCGTCTCGGACTTCAGCGCCACGCCCGGCCCGCTGGTCGTGGTGACGCCGAGCGCGCCGCCGAAGCTCGCGCCCAGCGCCGCGCCGATGCCGGCGATCTCGTCCTCGGCCTGGAACGTGGTGACGTCGAAGCCCTTGTGCCTGCTCAGCTCGTGGAGGATGTCCGACGCGGGGGTGATCGGGTAGGAACCCAGGAACACCGGCAGCCCGGTGAGCTGCCCGGCGGCCACCAGGCCGTAGGACAGCGCGGTGTTGCCGGTGATCTGGCGGTAGGTGCCCGTCGGCAGCGGGGCGGGCTTGACCTCGTAGGTGACGGCGAACGCCTCGGTGGTCTCGCCGTAGGCGTGCCCGGCCTTGAACGCCAGGATGTTGGCTTCGGCCAGGTCGGGGCGCCGGGCGAACTTCTCCCGCAGGAACCGCTCGGTGCTCTCGTGCGGGCGGTGGTACATCCACGACAGCAGCCCGAGCGCGAACATGTTCTTCGCCCGCTCGGCGTCCTTCTTGGACAGCCCGGTCTCCGCCAGCGCACCCCGGGTGAGGGTGGCCATCGCGACCTCGTGCACCGCGTACTGCTCCAGCGAGCCGTCCTCGAGCGGGTTGGTCTCGTACCCGACCTTGGCCAGGTTCCGCTTGCCGAACTCGTCGGTGTTGACGATCAACACCCCGCCCGGGGGCAGGTCGGCGATGTTCACCTTCAGCGCGGCCGGGTTCATCGTGACCAGCACGTCGGGCCGGTCCCCGGGGGTGAGGATGTCGTAGTTCGCGAAGTGCAGCTGGAACGACGACACCCCCGGCAGGGTCCCGGCGGGCGCGCGGATCTCCGCGGGGAAGTTCGGCAGCGTCGACAGGTCGTTGCCGAACGCCGCGGTCTCGGAGGTGAACCGGTCACCGGTGAGCTGCATCCCGTCGCCGGAGTCGCCCGCGAATCGGATCACCACCCGGTCCCGCTCGATCACGTCGCGGGGTTCGACGACGGTTTCAGCTGCGTCGTTGTGAGTGGCAGTCATGGTGCGGTCGTGCCTCGTTCCGGGCGCGGGTGATGGGCTCATCCGAGGTTAGCGCCCGTTGCGCATCGGCGTCCTCACACCCCGACGGATCTCACACCGGACCCCGGGTCAGGAGCTGCTGATCTTTCGCTGCAGCTCGGCCAGGCGGGTGCGGAACTCCTCGGAGTGCACCGAGGCCGCCTGCGCGCGCACCTCGACCTCCACCGCATCGGCCTGCGACGCCATGGTTGACGTCAGGCGCAGCGTGGCCTTGGTGGTGACGACGAGCTCGCGCGGCGCCGCCGCGGCCCGGGCGCCCATCTCGACCGCCGCGGCCACCACGTCGTCGCACACGCGGTGCACGAGCCCGATCCGCTGCGCCTCCTGCGCGTCGACGACCTCGCCGAACAGGGTGAGCGCGGCCGCGCCCTGCGCGCCGAGGACCCGCTGCGCCATCCACGTGTAGCCGCCGCCGGGGTGCAGGCCCAGCGGCAGGAAACGGGCGTCGAACCTCGCCTTCGGCCCGGCCAGGCGGACGTCGGTGGCGAGGGCGAGGTTGAGACCCGCGCCGACGGCGGCACCGTTCACCGCGGCAATGGTGGGCAGCGGGCAGTCGGCGACGGCGAGGAAACCCGCGTAGACGGCCTGCAGGCGGGCCGGATCGGCCGTCGCGAGCTCGGCGAGGTCGCCGCCCGCACAGAAGCCGGGGTCCTCGCCGGTGATGACGATCGCGCCGACGGAGGGATCGGCCACGGCGGCCTCGACGGCGGTGCAGAGCAGCCCGGACAGCTCCAGGTTCATCGCGTTGCGGCGTGCCGGGTGCGACAGGGTGAGCACGGCGACGCCGTCGGTGATCGCGGTGCGTACTTCGATGTCGGCCATGACCGCATCCTGCCCGCCCGGGAGCGGCCGCGCGTCCTCGGTGTCGCGGGTCCGCCGGAGCGACCGCTGGTGCCCGACGTCACCACCGTCGAGGGGGTAGGACGGCTACCGTCCAGGGATGGTTGCGCCGCTGACCGACCTCGCCCCCCACCCCGACGCCCCCACGATCGGCACCGAGCTGCCCGAGCACTACGCGAGCTGTTTCGCCTGTGGGCAGGCCGAGGGTGGGCTGCGGATGCGGTTCCGGGTAATCGGTGAGCTCGAGCTGGAGTCCGTGGTCGTCCTGGGCGCGCACCACCAGGGCGCCCCGGGGCTGGCGCACGGCGGCGTCCTGTCCGCCATGTTCGACGAGGCGCTCGGGGCGCTGCAGGTGTTCACGCAGGAGCCCGCGGTCACCGCGAGCCTCACCACCGACTTCCGGGCGCCGGTGCCGATCGGTACGCCGCTGCACGTGCGCTCCCGGCTCGACGGCCGGGACGGCCGCAAGCTCCGCGTCAGCGCGCGGGCCCGTCTCCGCACGCCGGACGGCCCGGTCGCGGCCACGGCCAACGGGTTGTTCCTCGTCGTACCGGTCGAGCACTTCACGCGGCACGGGCGGCCGCAGGACGTGGCGTCGGCGAGTGCGGACGGGGTGGCGCCCCGCCCGTTCGCGCGGGAGGCCGGCGCCTGACCCGTCGGCGCGGAGCGGAACACCACCCCGCGGTGGTTCGTTGAGTGCTCGACGGGAGGGACGCGACGTGCACTCGCAGATCAACGGCCTCAAGACGGCGATGCTGTTGGGCGGCATGAGCGGGCTCGTGCTGCTCGTCGGGTCGCTCTTCGGACGCACCGGGCTCCTCGTCGCGGTCGTGGCGGCGCTGGCGGTCAACGGCTACGCGTACTTCAGGTCCGACACGATCGCACTGCGGGCCATGCACGCACGGCCGGTCACCGAGCCTGAGCACCCGGCTATGTACCGGATCGTCCGCGAGCTCTCGCGCACCGCGCGCCAGCCCATGCCGCAGCTCTACATCTCCCCGACGGCGGCGCCCAACGCCTTCGCCACCGGCCGCAGCCCGCGCCACGCCGCCGTCTGCGCCACCACCGGTCTGCTGGAGCTGCTCGACGAGCGCGAGCTGCGGGCGGTGCTGGGCCACGAGCTCTCGCACGTCTACAACCGCGACATCCTGATCTCCTCGGTTGCGGGCGCGCTCGCCACGATGGTGGGCTTCCTGGCCAACCTGGCCCTGTTCGCCGGGCTGTTCGGCGGGATCGACGACGAGCGGCCCAACCCGATCGCGCTGATCCTCATCGCCGTGCTCGGGCCGGTGTCGGCGGGTGTCGTACAGATGGCGGTGAGCCGGTCGCGGGAGTACCAGGCCGACGCGAGCGGCGCGGAGCTGACGGGCGACCCGCTCGCCCTCGCCTCCGCCCTGCGCAAGCTGGAGCTCGGCACTCAGTTCGCGCCGCTGCCCCCCGACCCGCGGCTCACCTCACAGTCGCACCTGATGATCGCGAGCCCGTTCCGCGCGGGGGAGCAGCTGGCCCGGCTGTTCACCACCCACCCGCCGATGCACGAGCGCATCCGTCGGCTGGAGGACATGCACCAGCACCGCCGCTGACGGGCCTCGAGCGGCGCGGTGCCGCCGGGCGGCCCGGGGCGACCCGGACGGCCCGGGCGGCTCGCACAGTGGTTTCGTGCGTCGCACAGGCGTTGCAACCGCTGTGCGGCGGCCAGAACCGCTGTACGACGCCCACTCAGCTCAGGGGGTGACGGCGGCCGGGGTCGGGAACAGTCGCGTCAGCCAGTCCTGCCACGCGGCCGTCAGCGCCTCCTCGTCGACGGGCACGCCGTAGAAGTAGTGGTAGGCGCTCACCCCGCACCCGGCCTCCCCCTCGGCGCCGATGCGGTGCAGGCCGTGGGCCGAGCGCACGCCGAGGAACTCCGGGCTCGCCACGTCGACCGTGCCGGTGACCGGCTCGGGCCCGTCGGGGCGCAGCGTGATCTCATCGCCGAGGGCCGGATGACCCGGGAGCCCCAGTGCCGAGTGCAGCACCGGCCAGATGTCGGACGCGCTACCCGCCGTGTAGCCCATCGCGAGGGCGTTGCGGACCGGCTGTCCGGCGAAGTGCTCCAGGTAGGAGCGCAGGTTTCCGAAGAACAGGTTCCAGCCCGTGTCGAAGCTGTTGTACTCCTCTTCCCAGCCCTCGTCGGAGAACCCGGTCTGGACGAAGCGCAGCACGGTGCCGCCGCCGTCGCGGCCCTCGATCAGGAACTCGTAGGCGTGGGCGGAGGGGTCGCCCTCCGCGGCGCCGTAGGCGAACCGCCTGCCCGGTTCCCAGGCCGTCACCCGACCGGTCGTGTCGAACCCGCTGCCGAACCGCTGGCCGACCGCCCCGCCCTCGCGCGGCTCCACCTCGTGCGGCACGAACCAGGCCGAGATGCCGGGCCCGGTGGCGATGGCGTCCCACACCTGCTCCGGGCTGGCGTCGAGCTCGACGGTCTTCTCCAGGCGCCGATCGGTCACGGTCGTTCCTCTCCGGTCATGGGGTGCACGGCGACGACGACGCGGTGCGGCCGTCCGTCGGGCGCGCGGTCGTCGTGGTACCTCGCGACCAGCGCGGTGATCGCGGCGGTGAGCTCCTCGGCGAAGGCCGCGCGGTCGGCGGCGGAGGCGAAGCGCACCTCGCCGTCCATCGCGAGCGTGGCGAGGCGCTTGTTCGCCTTCGCGGCGCCCGCGAGCAGCTCGCCGACCTCCCGCACCGTGCGGGCGGCGACGGCGA
The DNA here is from genome assembly GCA_030453005.1 of Pseudonocardia sp. Taxonomy (GTDB): domain Bacteria; phylum Actinomycetota; class Actinomycetes; order Mycobacteriales; family Pseudonocardiaceae; genus Pseudonocardia. The sequence continues at coordinate 15,350 of JAKDLE010000007.1, forward strand.
TCAGCCACCGGGCCGAGAGCCGGTCCGGGGCGCGGCGCGGATCGGGGGCGACGGCGCCGAGCGTCGACGGCGAGATGACGTAGCTGGCCGCGGTGGCCTGCATGACACGCTCGGTCATGTTGCCGCGCCTGCGTTCCTCCACGAGCTCCACGAGCCCGTGCTGCTCCAGCGTGCGCAGGTGGTAGTTGACCTTCTGCCGGGTCAGCCCGACGACGGCGGCCAACGTCGTGGCCGAGCCGGGCTCGGCCAGCGCCGCCAGCAGCCGGGCGCGGATCGGGTCGAGCGAGACGCCTGCCGCCGCCCGGTAGTCGATGACGGGGAGCTCCGGCACGGGGCGACGGGCCCACCCACAAAGAAAGTTGTCAACGAGGATCGCGGCCGAACCGCCCGAGCAGTTCGGCCTGTGCCCCGGCCCCGGGAACCTCGACGCGCGGACCGATCACGCCGATCCGGTGGTAGAGCGCCTCGGTCTCGCGGACGTACCAGCCGAGGAGGACGGCGACGACCTCGGCGTCGAGCGTGTCGTCGATGCCGAGCGCCCGGGCGAGGTCCCAGGTGTGGACCAGGTGGTCGGCGGAGAGCTGCAGGACGTACTCGCTCGCGGGCCGATCGCCGAACGACAGGTGCACGACACGCTCCAGATCGACGTCCTCCACCGCCGCGAGCGCCGCGGCGGCGGCCGTGTCGAACGAGGCGAGCGGGTCGTCGCCGAGCAGGTCACCGTCGAACCGGGCACCGACCTCCTCGATCGTCGCCCCGTCCAGCAGCGGCGGCGTCCACCGCTCCTCGTGGACGAGGTGGTGCACCAGCTCGCGCACGTCCCAGCCGGGCAGTGGGGTGGGCGCGTCCCAGCGCCCGTCGACGGCGTGTACGGCGGCTCCGAAGGCGGAGCTGCTGCGGGTGTAGATCTCGCGGGCGTCCATGCCGCGGATTGTCTATCCTCGTGGCCGTGCACACCGGGACGGCGCGTCGACGCCTCGCACGGATCGGCGACCCGGTGGATCGCTGAGCCCGGCCCGTACGTCGCGTGGACC
>JAKDLE010000239.1 GCA_030453005.1 Pseudonocardia sp.
CAGTCCGCGCACACCGCCGCCGGCCGCGCCGCCGGTCTCACCGACACCGACATCGCCCTCGCGCACGCCGGCTCAGCCATCGACGCCCGCGAGGCCGCCCTGCTGACCTACGCCGTGCGCGTGCTCACCGAACCCGACTCCCTCACCGACGCCGACATCACCGACCTGCACGCCCACGGTTGGACCGACCGGGTCCTCGCCGACGTCGTCGGCCTCGTCGCCCTCAACCAGCTCACCGGCTCGTTCAACCTGATCGCCGGCCTCGAACCCGTCCCGGCCGCCCCGGCCGCCTGATCGCGAGAGGAACACCGTCATGGACGTCCTGGTCATCGGCGTCACCGGCTACATCGGCGCCGCCGTCTCCGGGCACCTCACCGCTGCGGGACACCGCGTCATCGCCCTGACCCGGTCCGCCGCCACCGCCCCCGACACGCGCCGGGGAGATCTCACCGATCCCCGATCTCTCGTCGCGGCCGTCACCCCGGACATCGACGCGGTCATCCACGTCGGGTCCCCCACCGACGCCACCACAGATCTCGCCGCCGTCCGCGCTCTGGCCGAACCGCTGCACGGCACCGGGCGAGTCCTCATCTACACCAGCGGGACCTGGGTCCTCGGCCCCACCGGCGTCGAGCCGGTCGACGAGGACGCCGTCACCGACGCCATCGACATCGTCGGGCACCGCCCGGAGGTCGAGCGCCACGCGCTGGACACCGCCGCTCACGGCGTGCGCAGCTCGATGATCCGTCCCGGCGTCGCCCACGGGCGCGGCGGGGGAATACCGGCAATCCTCGTCGGGCTGGCCGCCGAACACGGCGGCGGCCGGTACGTCGGGCCCGCCGGCGTGCGGTGGCCGATGGTGCACGTCGCCGACCTCGCCGACCTCTACGTCGCCGCGCCCGAACGGGCCCCGGCCGGCACCCTCCTGCACGGCGTGGGCAGAGGAATCGGTGCCGGTGCGCGCCCTCGCCGCGGCCGCGGGCCGCGCGGCGGGCGTCGACGGGGCGGTGCGAGCCCTGCCCCCCGGCGAGGCGCGGCGCGGTTCGGCGCACCCTTCGCCGACGCGCTCGCCCTCGACCAGGCGGTCAGCGGAACCCGGGCCCGGCACCTGCTCCGCTGGAACCCGTATCGGGACAGCGCCGAGAAGTCCGTGACCGGCACTTGCGCCGTCGGCTCCCGCGCTCGAACAGCCTGAGCCGCCTGGCGGGTCGCGACCGGAGGTGATGACGATGCGCGCCGTCCCCGCGCTCCCGGGCGCGTTCTGGCGAGGCTGGGCCGTGATGGCGCTGGGACGGCTCGCGCAGTTCGTCGAGCCGTTCCTGCCGGTCCTGCTGCTGGCCCGGCTCGGCGCCGACCCGACGGCTGCCGCGAGCGTCCTGCTGGCCGTGCAACTGGCGGCCACGGCGGGTTCCGCCACGGCGGGCGCGGTCATGGATCGATGGGGACGGCGGCGCGTCCTGCGCCTCGGCCTCGCCGCGGCCGGCGTCTCCTGTGCTGCGCTCGCGCTGGCCCCGCACCTCGGGGTCGCGGCCGTGGCCGCAGTTGTCTACGGGGTGTCGGCCGCGGCCTGGCGGGGGGCCGCGCAGGCGCTCGTCCCGGCCACCCTGGCCGACGCGGGGGTACCCGCGGGCACCCGGACCATCGCCTTCGGGCTGCTGATCTGGGCCTCGAACCTGGGAGCGGTGGTCAGCTCCGCCGTCGGCGCCGCCGGCGCACCGGTGCGCTGGCTGATCGCGGTGCAGGGGGTGATGCTGATCCTCACCGCGATCCTGGCACGCCTCCTGCCGAGCGTGGACGCCGGTACGGACGATCAGGCCGGGCACGCGGGCGGTGGAAACGGCCGAGCGGCGGTCGCCGTCGCGCCACGGCTCGCTCGCGTGCCCGACGCGGGACTGTGGCTGCTGGCGCTCGCCGTGGCCCCTGCGACCGCACTGATGTTCCAGGCCTTCTCCGGCCTGGCCATCCTGCTCTCGCCCGCGGACTACCGGCAGATGGTGCTGGTCAACGCGCTCGTGCTGGTGGCCGGTCAGCCGCTGGTGACCTGGACCGCGAGGCGGGTCCCCGCCGGGCCGCTCCTCGCCCTAGCCGGGCTCGGGCTCGCCGCCGGGCTCGCGCTGCACGCCACGGGGTCGCCCGTGCTCGTCGCGACGCCCGTGTGGACCCTCGCCGAGCTCGTCGTGATCGTCGTGCCGTCCGCTGTGGTCGCCGGCATCGCGCCGCACCGCAGCGCCGGTGTCTACATCGGCACGTTCCAGGCCGTGCAGGGCGGTGCCGCCGCCGCGGCGAGCTTCGCCGGACCGGTCATCGCCGCCGCCTCACCCGCGGCGTTCGCCCTGAGCTGCCTCACGCTGGCCGCGCTGGGCGGCATCGCCCTGCTCGGCCTGCGCCGGCTGCTCCAGACCGGCCTCGACCAGCCCGTCGACTGCTCCTGCGGCGCCGTGCTCTGCCGCTGCGGCGGCATCGACATGACCTGCGTCGGCCCCGCCCCCCTGATCCTGCCCGTCGCCAGGTTCCCGCACCGCTGCCCGCGCCCGCGGCCGGCGCAGCCCTCTTCGCGATCGCACCGGGATCATCGTGAGCACGACGACCACGCCGGCGGCCATGAGTCCGGCCGCAGTGAGGAACCCGGCCGACCACCCCCGCGTGACGGCCTCCGCAGTAGCGGCCGTGCCGGGCGGCGTCAGCGCGGCGGTGCGGGCCGTGCTGACGGCGGTCAGCACGGCGAGCCCGATCGCACCACCGACCTGCTGGGCGGAGGTGAAGAGCGCCGCAGCCACGCCGCTGTCCTGCTCCGGGGCCGATCCGACCGCCACCGTCGCGAGCGCGACGAACGCGATCCCCAGCCCCAGTCCGGCCAGCACGAACGCCGGCAGCACCGTCCCGGGATACGTGCTGTCCGGCGCGACACGGATCAGTCCGGCGAGTGCCAGCGCGACGAGCGCGGTGGAGAGGATCAGCAGCGGACGCGGGCCGGTCCGCCGCATGACCGCGCCGGTGATCGTCGAGGCGACCACGATCGCCACCGTCAAGGGCAGGAAGGCCAGACCGGTCGCGACCGCGCCGTACCCCAGCGTGCCACCGGTGAACAGGCTCATGAAGTAGAACAACGCCCAGATCGCCGCGCCGAGGGTCAGGCCGGTCAGGTTGCCGCCCAGCACGGCGCGGTTCCGGATCAGCCGGACCGGCACCAGCGCGTACGACCGCACGGCCTGCAGGCGGGCGAACGTGAGCAGAAGGCATGCGGCCACGAGCAGCACCGGGAGCGCTGACCAGCCGTCCTGCGCGGCGCGCACCGAGCCGAGGACCAACCCACCGAGCCCGGCCGTCGCGAGCAGCGCTCCCGCCACATCGAACCGCTCACCCCGCCCTGCTCGGCTCTCGGGAAGCACGAGTACGGCCGTCGCCGCCGCGACGGCGGCGACCGGAACGGTGGCCCAGAACACCCAGGGCCAGGACAGGTACTCGGTCAGCAGCCCGCCCAGGATCAGGCCGAGCGCCGCGCCGCTCGCCGAGACAGCGCCCCACACCGCCAAGGCCCGGTCCCGGTCGCGTCCCGACGCGAAGACCACCATCAGCAGGGCCAGTGACGACGGCGCCAGGGCGGCCGCACCCACCCCCTGCAGCGCGCGACCGGCGATCAGGACCGCCCCGGATGCGGCCGACGCCGCGAGCAGAGATCCGACGCCGAACGCTGTGGCCCCGGCGACGAACAATCGCCGGCGGCCGAGGCGGTCGGCGAGGCGACCACCCAGGAGGAGGAAGCCGCCGAACGCCAGAACGTAGGCGGTGATCACCCAATGCAGGTCTGCGGGTCCGAGCGCGAGGTCGTCCCGGATGTCGGGCAGCGCCACGTTCACGATGGTCGCGTCGAGCACGATCAACAGCTGACTCCCGGCCAGCACGGCCAACGCCGACCACCGTCGCTTCGACGTGCGTTCTGCGGACTTCACTCAACAAGCGTAGAGCCCCACAGAGGCGTTCAGTCAACACGCGTAGAGTCAAACCGGAAACATCCAGGGCGAGGAACGGACGCAGATGGTCGACGACGAGAAGCCGATGTCATTGACGCGCGCCGAGCGCAGGCGCCGCAGCGAGGCCTCGATCCTGGGTGCCGCCCGGGAACTGCTGGCCGAACGAGGCTTCGAACGCACGACGATCCGCGGCGTGGCCGAGCGAGCGGGCGTCGATCCCGCACTGGTGATGCAACACTTCGGAACCAAGGACGACCTGTTCGCAGCCGCGGCGACGTGGAGCGTGCCGATCCACGGCCTGCTCGGGGCCGGCCGCGAGGACCTGCCGCACGCCGCCATCGAGCACGTCCTCGACGCGTTCGAAGACCCCGAACTACGCGGGACGGCTGAGGCCGTACTGCGTAGCTGCCTGACGCATCCGGCCGCGGGGACGATCGTGCGCGAGCAGGTGCTGGGATCAGCGCAAGCCGCCGTCGCCACGACGATCGGCGGGCCGGACGCCGAGCTGCGGGCCGCCCTGCTCAATGCCTGCACCCTCGGACTGAGTATCGCCCGCTACCTGCTGGCCGTGCCGGCTCTGGCCGACGTCGACCGCGCCGATCTCGAGCGAGTACTGGGCCCCGCACTGCAGGCGCTCGTCGACCCGACGTGAGCGCACATCCCCCGCCTTTGACTACGTTACCCCCCTAGGGTATATTCGTCCTTGTCGCCGAGGAGGACCGATGAACGGTTACGCACAGGACAAGGACGCCTACCTCAAGCGGATGCGCCGCATCGAGGGTCAGGTGCGCGGCATCGCGAAGATGATCGAGGAGGACAAGTACTGCATCGACGTGCTCACGCAGGTCTCCGCGGCGACCAAGGCCCTGGAGGCGGTGGCGCTGGGCCTGCTCGACGAGCACCTCAAGCACTGCGTGACCCAGGCCGCGGCCGAAGGCGGCGCCACCGCCGACCAGAAGGTCGCCGAGGCCAGCGCCGCGATCGCCCGCCTCGTCAGGTCCTGACCCACCCACACCGAAAGGAAGCACTGCCGTCATGAGCGAGACCACCTACACCGTCAACGGGATGACCTGCGACCACTGCGTCGCCTCGGTCACCGAGGAGATCACCGAGATCGACGGCGTCACCGCCGTCGCGGTCGACCTGCCCACCGGCTCGGTCACCGTCACCAGCACCACGACGATCGACGAGGCGCAGGTCCGCGCCGCCGTCGAGGAGGCCGGCTACCGCCTGTCCCCCGTCTGACCACGACTGGCGGCACCCGCCGCCACCCGACCAGGAAATGGATCATGAATACAGCAGCGAAACTCTCCGTCTACGGTGCGGCGCTCGCCCTGCTCGTTGCAGGAGCGTTTGCGACCGGATCCGCTGTCGGTCCCCTCACCACCGTCGCCACCGCGGACGCGGCCGGCCACGGTGCGCCCCGCCCAGGGGGCGCCCGGCACCGGGGCACCCCCAACCCCCCCCACCCCGAAGCCCCCGACCCACCCCCCCGGCGG
>JAKDLE010000240.1 GCA_030453005.1 Pseudonocardia sp.
GCGAACGTGTTCGCCGGTGACGCCGTCGACGTCGGCGGCACGGTCACCGCGGTCCGCGAGGAGCAGGGCCTGCACCTGGTGGACTGCGAGGTCTGGGCGGACTCGGGTGACGGCGGCCGCGCCGTCGGCGGAACCGCCACGGTGGCGTTCCCACCGTCAGTCAGCCAGCGAAACGAGCCTTGAGGGCCGGCTTGTCGACCTTGTTCGTCCCGGTGCGGGGGATCGCGTCGACGATCTCGATCCGACGGGGGCGCTGCAGGCCACACAAGTCCGGCCGGGTCTCGCAGTAGGCGGCGATGTCGTCGGCGGTGACGCCCGGCTGCGCCGGCACGACGATCGCGGTGACCTGCTCGGAGAAGCGCTCGTGCGGGATCCCGATGACGGTGACCTCGGCGATGAGCGGGCAGGCCAGCAGGTGTCCCTCGACCATCTGCGGGTAGATGTTCTCCCCGCCGCTGATGATCATGTCGTCGGCGCGCTCGACGTAGTAGAGGTAGCCGTCCGGGGCCTCCCGGACGAGGTCGGTGGTGCGGAACCACCCCTCGTGGAACTTCTGTGCGTTCACCTCGGGCAGCTGCCAGTACCCCGGGGTGACCGCGTCACCGCGGACCCACAGCTCGCCGACCTCGTCGGCGCCGTAGGGGAGGGCCGTCGTGGAGCCGGTGGGGACGATCTGCCAGCGCACAATCTGCTTGAGGGGCGTGCCCAGGGAGCCGTACCGGCGTTCGGAGTCCATCGGCTCGGTGATCGCCAGACCGCTCTGCTCGGTCTGTCCGTAGATGTTGACGGGGACGACCCCGGTCAGCGCGGTGAACTGCTTGAGGCGGGCTTCCGGCATCGCCGAGCCACCGACCATGCAAACCCGGACGGAGCCGAGGTCACGGCCCTGTCCGTCGAGCAGGTTCACGATATCGATCATCATCGCCGGGACGATGGCGAGGACGGTCGGCCGCAGGGCCACGATGTCGTCGAGGAACTCCGCGGCCTGCCAGCGACGCAGGGTGACCGTGCCGCCCGCGAGCAGCAGCGGCAGCGAGATCAGCTGCAGCCCGCCGACGTGGAACAGTGGCGTGCAGACCAGCGCGTGGTCCGCCGGCCCGATGTCGAACACGTCGATCACCGCCTCGCACTCGGCTGCGGTGTTGCGGTGGGTCTGCCGGACGCCCTTCGGAGTGCCGGTGGAGCCGCTGGTGTACATCAGCAGGGCGTCGTCGTCGTCGAGCCGGGGGACGGTCGTGCACAGCGGCTCCCCCGAGGCCGCCTCGGTGAAGCTGCAGAGCGCACCGTCGGTCGGGGTCAGGGCGATGACGTGGTCGGCGAGCTCGGTCCCGTCGAGGGTCGTGCGCAGCCGGTCGACGTCGGCGCCGAGCGCGAGCACCCACCGCGCCCCGGAGTCGATCGCGGCGTGCCGCAGGGCGGCGGGGGCGAACATGTAGTTGAAGGGGACGGCCACGCCGCCCGCCTTCCAGATCCCGAGCAGCGCCGGGATCCATTCGGGTTCGTTGTGCAGGTAGACGCCGACCCGGTCGCCCGGCTCCAGCCCCTGGTCGCGCAGGAAGCCCGCGAACCGCGCCGCCGTGTCGAGCAGATCGCCGTACGTCGACGCCGATGGGCCGCAGCGCAGCGCGACCTGGTCGGTGCGCCGGCGGGCCGCGCGTTCGATCGAGGTGAGCACGTTCATCGTCGGAGCCTCCCGGTCGGGACGGGTCAGTAGGAGCGCGGCAGGCCGAAGGACTCGGCGAGGTTGTTGCGCGCCATCTCGTTGCTGATCGGTGCGATCCGGAACTGGCGCAGGTCGCGCCAGAAGCGCTGGGCGTGGGTCTCGCTGGAGATGCCCATGCCTCCGAGGATCTGGATGCCCCGGTCCGCGGCCGCCACGGCGAGCTCCGAGGTCACGACCTTGACCATGTTGGCCTCCTGGTGGCAGGGCAGGCTCGAGGCCTCGCGCCACGCGGCGTCGAACACCATCAGCTCGCTCTGCTTCTGGCCCAGGACCGTGTCGGCGATGTAGTGCTGGATGATCTGGTGTCCGCCGATGACCTTGCCGAAGGTCATGCGGTTCTTGGCGTACTCGACGGACTCCTCGAGGATCCCGTCGAGCATGCCGAGGGCCAGTGCGCCGCTCATCACCCGCTCGTTGTTCAGCGAGGTGAGCAGGACCTTGAACCCCTGGTGCTCGGTCCCGAGCAGCTGGGAGTCCGGGACGAAGACGTCGTCGAGGAACACCTCGCAGGAGCCCATCGCGCGCATGCCGAGCTTGGGGATGTAGCGCATCTCGATGCCGGGTGAGTCCGTGGGGACCAGCAGCAGTGTGGTGGGGGCCCGCTTCCCCGGGGCGTCGGGGTCACCGCTGCGCGCGAGCAGCAGCAGGTAGGTGCCTCCTTCGCCCCGGTCGACCACATCTTCTGGCCGTTGACCCGCCAGCCGCCGTCGACCTTCTTCGCCCGGGTGGTCATCGCGCCGAGCAGGTCGGTGCCGCCGCCGGGCTCGGTCACGGCGATGGAGAAGCGGATCTCGCCCGCGGCGAGCTTCGGCAGGTACTCGCGCTTCTGCTCCTCGGTACCGCCGTGGGAGAGCGCCTTGGCGCCGGCGAACGAGGGGATGCCCCACACCCAGGACAGGCCGCCGAGGCTGCGGGCGAGCTCCCGGGCGAGCACGGCGGTGTCCACCGCGTTGCCGCCCTGGCCGCCGTAGTCCTCGTCGATCCCCATGGCGTGGAAGCCGGCCTCGGCCATGCCCTCCCACAGCTCGTAGGGGTACTGGTACTCCCGCTTCTCCAGCTCGCACGCGTGTTCGGGCGGGAAGTTCTTGTCCACCCACGAGCGCACGGAGTCGCGGAACGCGCGGCGGTCGTCGTCCAGGTCGAGCAGCATGACGACGACGCTAGAAGGGTGTGGCCTGATCGGGTTGTCGCGTAACGCGACAGCCACCGATATCCCGCTCCCGGCCGGGTTATCGTGCCCGGCGTGGCGAGTCCGAGCAGCAGCGCAGCGACAGCCGGTGGAACCGGCGGCAGGATCCGGCTCGATGCCGATGACCGGCGCGACCAGATTCTGGAGGGAGCGCGGCGGCTCTTCGCCGAACGGCCGTACTCGAGTGTCTCCACGACGGAGCTGGCGACCGCGGCGGGCACCACGCGGACGAACCTGCACTACTACTTCGGCACCAAGCGGGGCCTCTACCTCGAGGTACTGCGGGAGTTCGGGCAGCTGCCCGCCCTGCCGGCCGAGGGCGCGGGCCGGGCGACCGGCCCCGCCGAGCTCGCCCGGCTCTTCGCGCGCTGGCTCGACGTCCTCGAACAGCACCCGCAGACGATCATGACGATGATCGGCACCTCGGCTCCCGGCGCCGACCCGGAGGTGGAGGCGGTGTTCCGGGACGGCCTGCGCGCCTGGGAGGACCGGCTGATCGCCGTGCTCGAGCTGCACGACGAGCCGTCGACCCGAGCGATGATCCGGAGCTTCCAGGGAATGGTCTCCGCGTCGATCGCCGAGTGGCTCAACACCGGTTCGATGACCAAGGCGCAGGTCCACAACCTGCTCACGCGCACTCTGCTCTCCATCGCCGGGGGAGTCGCCCGCTGAGCGCGACCCTTCTTGACAGACTGTCAGTAGTGGGGCCATGCTCCGGGTCACGCGATGCCGTGGTCCGTCGTGGGGCCGTGGCAGTGAGCCGTCGGGAGTGAACGTGGACTGCGCCGTCGTTCGAACCGTTCGCCGCCCGGGGGTGCCCCGTGGATGAGTGGGTGCGCGCCGTCCATGGCGCCCGCGAGTTGCTCGGAGAGGCTCCCGGAGGCATGCCCGAGAAGACCGGCGCGGTCCGGACGGTCGTCTACGAGTCCTGGAAGCGCTCGAAGCTCCAAGGCCTCGAGCCGGACACGGTCGCACCCGGTTACTACCCCGAGGTCGAGCTCGACTCGTACCTGACCCGCGTCGTCGCGCCGCTGGTCGATAAGCGCCGCGGGGCGCTCGACGCGGCGATGTGCGCCCTGTCGCTCACCGACCAGGACGGGCGCCTGCTGCGGCGGTGGGTGCCCGACACCTCGTTCGCGGGCTGGCTGGACTCCCTCGACGTGGCGCCGCGGTTCTCCGTGGCGGAGTCGCACGTGGGGACGACCAGCGCGATCTCCCTGCTGAGCGGCAAGCCCGTGCTGGTTCGCGGCCCGGAGCACTTCTCCGAGGTCTTCCACTCGCTGAGCTGCGCCGGGGCCCCGATCGTGCACCCCGTGACCAGGCGCATCGTCGGCAGCATCGACCTGACCTGCAGGCTGAACGACACCAGCCCGTTCGTCCTGTCCTGGGTGATGGAGCTCGCCGCGGACGTTCAGGACGCCCTGCGCGACTCGGCGTCGCGCCGCGAGCGGCTCCTGCTGGACTCCTACCTCGCCCACAACCGGGACGCCCGGCATCCCCTGGTCACCCTGGACCGGAACACGATCATCACCAACGCGGCGGCGGCGCGCCTCGTCGGGGGGATGGACCAGGCCGTGCTGTGGGAGCACGCGTCCCGGGCGATCGGGGACAAGGCCACCGCGCCGCGGACGGTAGTCCTCGCCGACGGGACCCGGGTGTCGATCGAGACCCGGCCGGTCAGTGACGGCCCAGACGTCGTCGGTGCGGTCCTGAAGCTCAAGCAGGAGGTGGTCCGCCAATCGTTGCGCCACACCTCCAGGCCGGTCGCCCCGCTGCCGGGCCTCGTCGGCCACAGCGCCCGGTGGGTCGCGCTGTGCGCACAGGCCGCGCGGATCGGCCAGGTCGATCGGCTGTTGGTGGTCGGCGAGCAGGGCAGCGGACGGGCGGCCGTCGCGCGTGCCATGGGCAGGCCGGGTCCCGTGCGGCTCCTCGACGCCGCGCAGGTCGGCACGTCGGGCGACGAGCGCTGGCTGCGCGACGTCGAGACCGAGCTCGACGGTCCCGACGAGAACCTCGTGCTCCGACACGTCGACCTCCTGGCGCCGGCGCTGGCGCACGCCACCGATGCGGCGCTGCGTCGTCGACCGACGAGGCGGCAGGTGTTCGCCACCTCCGAGGTCGGACCGATCGCGGCCGGTCGACGCAACCCGCTCCTGGACACGTTCGCCGACGTCATCGAGGTCCCACCGCTACGGGACCGGCTGGAGGACCTCCCCGCCCTGCTCGCCGCCCTGACCACCCGTGCCGTGGGCGACGGACCGGTCGTGCGGTGGATGCCCGACGGTGTCCAGGCGCTGAGCAGGTTGGAGTGGCCTGCCAACGTGGCCTCGCTCGACTCGCTCGTGCGGGGCCTGGTCACGCGCTGCCGGACCGGGTACATCGGCGCGCGGGACCTGCCTGCGGACATCGCGGCCCGCGCCTCCCGGCGTCCGCTGGCCATGCTCGAGCAGGCCGAGGCCCAGGCGATCATGCGTGCCCTCCAGGACGCGGGCGGCAACAAGCCCCGCGCAGCCGAGTCCCTCGGGATCGCGCGCTCCACGTTGTACCGCAAGGTGCG
>JAKDLE010000241.1 GCA_030453005.1 Pseudonocardia sp.
GGCCCCGACCAGCACGCTCTCCGCGCGCTCCGCGAACGGCGTCGCCCCCTGTTGCACCCAGATCGTGCCGAGCGGGCGCTGCCCGGCGTGGATTCCGACCGCGAGGCGGCGACGGATGCCGAGCTCGGCGTGCTCGTCGATGTGCACCACCTCCTCGCCCGCGCGCAGCCGGTCGAACACCCCCCAGCCGCGCAGGGTGGCCAGGTAGTCCGCCGGACCCTGCCAGCCCAGGATCGACAGCCTGCGCAGCTCGTCGGGGGCGGTGGCGTCGGATCGGGAGTAGGCGAGCACTCGGCTCGCGGTGTCCTCGATGCTCACCAGCCCGCCGGTGAGCAGGCCGATCGTCTGGGCCAGGGAGTACAGGTCGCCCGCGTCGTCACCAGCGCGGTCTTCTCCCGGCCCGCCGTCGTCGAGGACCCCGTGGACGAGCTGCTCCAGGTGGTCCCAGCGGGTCTCCGGCCGCACGGCCAGCAGGGCGACGCCCGCGCCCGCGGCCGTGGCGCGGAGCTCGGCCCGCGCGGCGTCGTCGGCCTTCACGGCCACCGCGGCCGCCCCGCGGCGGGCGGCGGCGCGCACCGACCGCAGGGCGTCGCGGCCCCGGGCGCCGATGAGCAGGACGACGCGGCCGGGCTGATCGGCCGGGTCGTCGTCCGGATCCATGATCGCGACACCGGACACCGTGACGTCCAGCCCCGACGGAGCGACCAGTACGTCGACCAGAGGTGCACCGATCGCCGCCAGCACCTGGGCCAGGGTCGCATCCATCGGCGGATCCTACAACGGAGGAGCGGATTCGTTGTCCTCTTACACCAACCGGTACCGGGAGCGGGCGCTCTACCGTTCCCGACCATGCTGAGGACCGCGATGCTGGCCGCCGCCCGCTCGGGAGCGCTCCGCACGTTCGCCGAGGACACCCGGCTGATGCGCCCGGTCGTCGACCGGTTCGTGGCCGGTCCCGGAACCGACGAGGTCGTCGCCGCGGCGCGGGAGATCACCGTCGACCGACTGGTCACCGTCGACCACCTGGGAGAGGACACCACCGACCGGCCCACGGCCGACGCGGCAGTCGACGCCTACCGGACCCTGCTGCACCGCATCGGCGAGGCCGGGCTGGCCGACCGCGTCGAGGTCTCGGTGAAACTCTCGGCCCTCGGGCAGAGCTTGGCCCGCGACGCCGAGAAGATCGCGCTGGACAACGCGCGGCAGGTCTGCGAGGCCGCCCGCGCCGTCGGCACGACGGTCACCGTCGACATGGAGGGCCACACCACCACCGACTCGACCCTGGGGACCGTGCGCGACCTGCGCATGGACCACCCCTGGGTGGGAGCGGTGCTCCAGGCACAGCTGCGGCGCACCGAGGCCGACTGCCGCGACCTGGCCGGGCCGGGGTCGCGCGTGCGGCTGTGCAAGGGCGCCTACGACGAACCGTCGTCGGTCGCGTTCCGGGAACGGGCCGAGGTCGACCGCTCGTTCGTCCGCTGCCTGAAGGTGCTGATGGACGGCGAAGGACTGCCGATGATCGCCACCCACGACCCGGTACTGATCGACATCACGCGTCACCTGGGCACCGCCCGACCGTATGAGATCCAGATGCTGCACGGCGTGCGCCCCCGCGCGCAGCAGGCGCTCGCGGCCGCGGGAGAGACGGTCCGCGTCTACCTGCCCTACGGCACCGAGTGGTACGGCTACTTCGTTCGGCGGCTGGCTGAACGGCCGGCCAACCTCGCCTTCTTCGCCCGTTCGTTGCTCACCCGAGGATGACCAGGAGCACATGGTGACCGAGGCACGTCCCCAGCCCGCCCTGTTGCGGCGCAAACCGATCGACGACATCGACCCGGAGTCCAGCGGCGGTCTCAAACGCACGCTCGGCCTGCGCCAGCTCACCGCGATCGGCGTCGGCGGCATCATCGGTGCCGGGATCTTCTCCCTCGCCGGCGCGGTGGCCAACGAGGTGGCGGGCCCCGCCGTCGTGATCTCCTTCCTGATCGCGGGCGTGGCGAGCGCAGCGGCCGCGTTCTCCTACGCGGAGTTCGCCGGGCTCATCCCGAAAGCAGGCTCGGCCTACACCTACGGCTACGTGGTGCTCGGCGAGTTCGCGGCCTGGTTCATCGGCTGGGACCTGCTGCTGGAGTACACCGCGATCGTCGCCGTCGTCGCGATCGGGATATCGGGCTACTTCAACGACCTGCTCGGGTTCATCGGTCTGGAGCTCCCGGTGTGGATGGTCGGGGCGCCGGGCACCGAGCCCGACGGGGTGACACCGGGCAGCTACGTCGTCAACCTGTTCGCCGTGCTCCTGTGCCTGCTGATCGCGTTCGTGCTCAACCAGGGCATGCGCAACGCGGCGCGGTTCGAGCTGTACCTGGTGTTCCTCAAGGTCGCCGTGGTGCTGCTGGTGATCGTGGTCGGCTTCTTCTACATCGACGCGGGCAACTACAACCCGTTCACGCCGTTCGGCCTCACGGGCGCGTTCACCGGCGCGGCGACGGTGTTCTTCGCCGTGTTCGGCTACGACGCCATGAGCACGGCGGCCGAGGAGTCGACGGACGCGCAGAAGCACATGCCCAAGGCGATCATCTACTCGCTGGCGATCTCGATGGTGCTCTACGTGCTGGCCTGCCTGGTACTCACCGGGATGGTCGACTACCGAGAGATCGACAGCGCCGCGGCGTTCTCCTCCGCGTTCGCGGGGGTCGGGCTCCCGTTCCTCGGGGCGATCATCGCGGCAGGCGCGATCCTGGGCATCCTGACGGTGCTGTTCACGTTCCTCATGGGCGCCTCCCGGGTGGGCTACTCGATGAGCCGTGACGGGCTGCTCCCGCCGTGGCTCGGGAAGACGAACGAGAGCAACGGTGCGCCGACCCGCATCACCTGGATCCTCGGTGTCGCCTCAGCGGTCATCGCCGGGCTCCTGCCGATCGCGGAGGCCGCGGCGTTGACCAACATCGGCATCCTGTTGGCGTTCGTCGTGGTCTGCGTCTCGGTGATCGTGCTGCGCTACCGCCGTCCCGACCTGCCACGCTCGTTCCGCTGCCCCGGCATGCCGGTCGTGCCGATCATCGGTGTCGTGTTCTCGCTGTGGCTGATCAGCTTCCTCACGCTGGCGACGTACCTGCGGTTCGGGGTGTGGTTCGTCCTCGGTGGGATCGTGTACTTCCTCTACAGCAGGAAGCACTCGAAGCTCGCCGACCGCTGATCACCCCGTCGGCCGCGGCCGGGAACCGCGTGGGATCGGCCCGCTCCACCAGGCCCAGGCGGACGAAGAAGGTCACGCCGCCCGGGACCTGGGTCGGGAACTCGCCCAGGACCGCGCGCTTGACCTGCGGATCCTGCACCTCGTGGATCTCGACGGGGGTCCGCCGCCTGCCGCGGGAGAGCTCGCCCCGGCCGGCGGCGCGGGCGTTGCGCGCCCAGTCGGCCTGCGGGATCGCGGCGATGGCGTAGTGGCGACCGTCGAGCGTGAGCGGGGAGACGGGGGTGGTGCGCGGCTCGCCGGAGCTGCGGCCCGGGATCGTCAGGACGTGGACGGGGCCGGTGACGACGCCCAGCTTCCCGAGGGCGATCACGAGGCGGTTCATCAGCGGGAGCCAGACGGGCAGGGCGGCGGAGCTCATCCGATCCTTCGGTAGCCGAAATGTTATGGCCAAGGGCAGCATCCTTCGAATGCCGAAACAATCAGCGATGGAGCGGGCGGCCCGGGCGGCGCGCGAGTTCGGCGACGCGAACGATGCCGTCGACCAGGCCGCCGCCGACCACTTCGGCATCAACCGCACCGACTTCCGGATCATCGCGGCCACGCACGTCGAGGGCCCGCTCTCGGCCGGGCGGCTCGCCGAGGCGGTGTCGCTGAGCCCGGCGGCCACCACCGAAGCCGTGCAGCGCCTCGTCGCGAAGGGCCTGCTCACCCGCGACACCGATTCCGCCGACCGCCGCCGCGCCGTCATCGCCCGGGTCCCGGCGGTAGGGGAGACGCTCGACCGCTTCTACGAGCCGCTGCGCGAGGGCGGGTTCGCGCTCCTGCGCCGCTACACGGTCGCGGAGCTGGCCCTGATCAGCGACTTCCTCGACCGCGGCCGGGCCCTGCAGCTCGCCGTGGCGGCCCGGATCGCGGGGGTTGCTGATCGTCCGGCGGGTATCCGGTCGTCGAGCGTCCCGTTTCCTGCTGGGTGATCAGCAACGCCGATCAGGCGTTGCCGTAGACCCTGCGCGGCGACACCAGCACCGCGACGCGCCGCTCGTCGCGCATCGCCCGGTCGTAGGCGGGCCAGTCGTCGTGGGTGCCGCCGCACGCGGTGAACACCGCGCGCAGCAGCAGGCGCAGTTCTTCGGCGTCGAGGTCGCCGTCGGCGGGACCGAGGAGCTCACAGTCGCCGTCGACGGCGGCCCACCGCCAGCCCGCCCGCCAGAGAATCGAGGTGGCCGGACGGGCGCGCAGGTTGCGCAGCTTGACCGGGCCGTAGGTCACGTAGCCGACGACCGGTTGCCCGGTGAGGGGGTGGTCGAGCACCCCGGCGTTGACGAGCGAGGTGTGCGGGGTGCCGTCGGCCCGGACCACGCTGACGCTCGCCAGACCGCTGTCCTGGGCGACGACGGCGCGCACGGCGGCGAGATCGAGGAGGCTCACGCCGGCGACGCTACAACAGCCTGCGGACCCCGCCGCGGGTGCTGAGGAAGATCCCACGCAGCTCGACCCGCCCCGCGATGCAGGCGTCGGTGAGCGCTTGGGCCCACTCGCGGTCCTGCGGCAGGGTGGAGTCCGGGCCGCGGCGCTCCAGGGTGAGGATCACCGAGCCGGGTCCCAGGTCGGTGGCCAGCTCGTCGTGCAGGCCACCCAGAATCCTCGCGAGGTTCGTCACCCGCCCCGGATCGGGGTGGCGGGGCAGGTCGGAGATCGGCATGAGGACGGGGGCCTGGCGGCCGTCTCCGTCGACGAACATGATCCAGAGCTGTCGGTCGGTGCAGGCCGGGCCGACGAGGGTGCGCACGCGCGCCAGTACGTCGGCGTCGGTGAGCAGGATGGGCAGGTCGGTGGGCTGGGGGATCGTCATGCGCTCACAGTGACGCACACCGGCCGCCCGCCGTGGGCGTTTCGCGGAACTCACTCAGCTCCGCAGGCGGGCCAGGGCCTGCTCCAGGTCCACGACGTCGGCGTACTTCGCGTCCAGGTCGCGCAGGTTCTGGGTGTGCGGCTCCTCGGTGCGGTCGGCGCAGGCCTGCCGCACGACCTGCGGGCGCAAGCCGGGCCCCAGCGCGTCGGTGGCCGAGGAACGGATGCAGCCCGACGTCGACACCCCGGCGATGACGACCGTGTCGACGCCGTCCGCGTGCAGTGTGGTAGCCAGCGAGGTGCCGAAGAACGCCGACGCGTACTGCTTGGCGGCCACCGGCTCCCCGGGTCGCGGGGGGGGGGCCCCCCACCCCCCCCCCCCCACGCGCGCCGGCGCGCCCCCCGCC
>JAKDLE010000242.1 GCA_030453005.1 Pseudonocardia sp.
GATCCTCTACCGGGGAGGTGAGCGTACGTTCAGCCGATGAGAGCTGAAGCCGATCTCGATGAGGTTCGGCGCAGAATTGACCGAGTCGACCACGACATCGTGCGGTTGCTCGCGACGCGTGAGCAGCTCGTCCGCCGAGCAGGCCAGCTCAAGACCGACACGCAGGCGGTCCGCGCGCCTGCACGCGTAGATCAGGTGGTCGCCCGCGTGCGCGCCGCCGCAGACGAGGCAGGGGCGTCTCCCGACGTCGTCGAGCGCACCTATAGGGCGATGATCGCGGCGTTCATCGACCTCGAGCTCACCGTTCATCACGCACACCCGACGGATCCTTGATAGAAGTCCCGAAGCCCGGATCGTGCCATGGACGGCGGGCGTTGGCCGCCCCGTTGAAGATCGAAGTCCGTGTGCCTCGGCGATGTCCGGACAGTCCGATCAGCGGCTGAGCAGGTCCGTGAGGGCGTGGGCGGCGTCCGGTGCTGCCGTGCTCGGGCTTGGTGTGGTCGGCTCACCCGTGACGACGGAAGCGAAGGAGGTGGGGGTTGCTGCGGCTGGAGGCGGTGAGCAAGCGGTATGGGCGGGCTGCTCCGGTGCTGACCGGCGTGGACCTCGAGTTGACGGCGGGCCAGGTCGTGGCGATCAAGGGTGGTAACGGCTCGGGGAAGTCGACGCTGTTGCGGATCGTCGTGGGACTGTCCTCCCCTTCGACGGGCATCGTCACCGGCCGTCCGGCGAGCATCGGCTACGTCCCGGAACGGTTCCCACCGGACGAGCGGCTCTCAGCGGCGGCCTATCTGCTGCACATGGGCCGTATCCGCGGGTTGACCACCCGGGTTGCATCGAGGCGCGCGGCGCGACTGTGCGATCGTCTCGGGCTCATCGGCGATGCTTCAGCACCGCTGCAGCGGCTGTCGAAGGGCAACGCACAGAAGGTCGCCGTGGCACAGGCGCTGCTGGTGGCCCCGCAGCTGCTCGTGCTCGACGAGCCCTGGTCGGGGCTGGATATCACCGCGCACGGGGTGCTCAACGAGCTCGTCACCGAGGCGGCCGGGTCCGGCGCCGCGGTGCTGTTCACCGACCACGGCGACGCGCTGACCAGCGCCGGCGCCTCCGTCGGCTACGAACTGACCGGGGGGCGCCTGCGGCCGCGGCCCGGCGCGGCGGGGCAGCGACACGTGGTGACCGAGGTGGTGCTGGCCGCACCGGTGACCGGGCCGCAGCCCCGCCGTGTGCAGTGGTCGGCGCTGCCCGGAGTGCTCGACACATGCCACGAAGGCGACACCGTGACCGTGCGGGTCGCCGACGAGCACCGCGACGCGCTGCTGCTGGCGGCACTTCGCCGGGGCTGGTCGGTGACGGAGCTGCGCCGGGCCGCGGCATCCGCGCAGCCACCGGGAAGCGGTGCCCGGTGATCGCGCTGATCCACTTCCGGTTGTCGACCTTGCTGCACTCGCAGCGCTACCTCCCACCGGCGTTGCTGTTCCTGGCCGTGCTCGCCGTGGGCACGGTCAACAGCTCGGGGCCGCTGCTGCCGGTCTACGCGCTCTGCGCCGGGGCAGTGTTCATCTCCGCCGCGTGGCTGACCGTCGCCCTCGCCAACATCGAAGGCCCGGAGCACCGCGCGATCACCGTCATCAGCGCCGGCGGCTCCCGGGCCCCTCTGGTCGCGACCATCGCGGTCGCGCTGGCCGGCTGCGTTGTCCTGACCGTGGTGGGTCTGCTGCTGCCACTGGCCTGGGGGACGCACTCGCCCACCGCGGCCGAGCTGGCGGTCGGTGTCGGTGCGCAGTTGATCTGCGCGTGCGCCGGGGTCGGGATCGGCCTGCTGTGCTCGCGGCTGGTGATCACACGGCCGGGCTACTCGCTGCTGACCGCCCTCGCCCTGGTCATGCTGACCCTGCTCGCACCCGCGATCCCCCCGGTCAACCCCGTGCTGCGGCTGCTGTCCAGCGGGCGAGGACCCCACGAGCTGTTGTGGCCGCTACTGGG
This sequence comes from Pseudonocardia sp., assembly GCA_030453005.1. GTDB lineage: Bacteria > Actinomycetota > Actinomycetes > Mycobacteriales > Pseudonocardiaceae > Pseudonocardia. The sequence continues at coordinate 1,987 of JAKDLE010000242.1, forward strand.
GTTCGCCGCCGTGGCCATCGCAACGCTGGCCGTGAGCGCAGTCCTCACCCAGCGCGTCGCGGCCAGGAGAACCTGACCGGCAAGCGCCGCACACGCGGTGTCCGGTTGTCGATCCTTCTACGGGACGTCCTGCGCGCCCTACGGCTCCAGCAGTTCCGCGCCGTGCGACTCGAACAACGCACGCATGGCGACTGGACTGCGGTCGTCACTGGCGTGAATCGCCTCGACCAGCGCGTGCGTCCGCGCGCCCATGACCAGTACGTAGCGTGCGCGTTCGGGGTGGTCGTTCCAGAAGGTGTGCGCCGTTCCCCCAGGAACGATGACGGCTCCACCGGCGGACACTGCGATGACGTCATCGCCGACTTCGATCCCGACGCCAGCTGATCTGCCGTCGGGGTCGCAGGGCCTCGTGGGTGGCAGGCGCAGTTCACGCGAGGACCGCGTCGTCGGGCGTTCGGTCAACACGTAGACCTCTCCAGGCGGCGTGCCGCAGCCGGCGGTCGTGGGTGAGCGTGTGGTAGACGACTTCGCCGACCAGGACCGGGCGGACCCAGTGCGCGGCGCGGGCCTCCGCAGCCGGGATGGGCTCGTCGAACGGGGACCGGTTCTGCGCCAGCGGGGCCAGGGTCCGGTGCAGGTGGTTGAGCGCGGCGGCGGTGAAGCCGGTGCCGACACTGCCGAGGTAGCGCAGCGCGCCGTCGTGATCGTGGGCTCCGAGCAGCAGTGCGCCGACGGTGCCCGTGCGGCGGCCCCGGCCGGGGGTCCAGCCGCCGACAACGACACCTCCTGGGTGGTGAGCAGCGCCGTCTTGATCCAGGTCGGGGAGAGGCGGCCGGGTTCGTAGCGGGAGCTGCGGCGCTTGCACACGATGCCCTCCAGGCCGTGCTCGCGGGGCGACCTCGGGGTCGATGTCGACGTGCTGGGGCGGGACGGCCACCGCGGCCGCGGTGTCGAGGTCGAGGTCGTGGAGGACTGCGCGTCGCACGTCGTAGGGTTCGTCCAGTAGCCACCGTCGGTGGCCGAGGTGCAGGACGTCGAAGACGTAGTAGGCGACCGGGACCCGGGCCCAGCAGCTCCGCGTAGGGGCGCCGCAGCCGCATCCGCTGCTGCAGTGCTACCCGGCCCGTACGGCAGGCCGGTGATCGAGGACTACACACCCTCAGCCGGCACCATCTACGACGGCCAAGGCAACTACCTCAAGATCGGCTACTATCGCAGCGGTGACATCGGCCAGGAGGGCACCCTCGTCCACGATGACTGGGTGGTCGGGACGACCCCGGAATCGGTAGGGCCTCTCCGTTCGATGAAACGTGACGCTCTGTCCCGTTCACCGCGTGGTGGGCGGTCCCTCGTAGTGGGCGGTGTCTCGTCGGTATTTTCCTGGTGACCCTCCTGATCCTGGGCCTGGGCGGCTGCCTCGTGATGTTCGTCGCGGGCAACGTGCTCGACAATCACAAGATGCGCTGGAGGGCCGCAACATCGGCCCCGGCCACCGTCCTGGTCCTTTGGAGCGCCCTGCTGCTCGTTGTCGGTTGGCCATGAGCTGAGACTCGGGCCCGTCCCCCCACACCCCTCGGGGCCGGCGCGCCGTTGGCGCGCTCCCGCCTCACCCAGCCTGTTCACCGCACCCATACTTGACCTCGCAGTCAGGGCCTGCCGGTGATTAACGCGCGGGTTTGATGCCTGGAGTGAGGGTTGTTGTTCGGCCTTGGCGATGGGACCGGTGCTGGTGCCGAACAGCTCAGCGAGGACGTGTCGGGGCAGGGCGAAACGAGCCCGGAGGGTTGACGGCGAGGAGCATCTCGGCGACGGGTGAGCGCGGGTGGGGTCCGGTGTAGAAGCCGCTGACGCGGCGGGCTCGCTCGACCTCTCCAACGAATCTGTCCCGTATCCCTGGATCTTCTTCGAGGAGATCCGGACGGGGCACCTTGATGGCGACCGGTCGGCGCGTCGGCGAGTAGCCCAGGAAGACCTTTCCCATCCCGCCCTTACCGATTCGCGCGACGATCTCGTACGGCCCGAGTCGTCGCGGCTCGTCAGCCCAGTGTCTGCACCGGCGGATGCTCTCACGGCATGCCCGGAGCCCCAAGGATTCGAGCCGCTCGCGGTTCCCCCAGACGCCCTACTCGGTGCTCTTGCCCCGCCGGCGACGAGCCATCGGCGGCGGGGCGCTCGTCGCGGGCTCGCTCGGCTCGTGAGCGGTGTTGAACCGGGCCAGGACGGCGGCGAGCTGCTCGCCGGCTTCGCGGCGCAGCGCGGCCCGTTCCTCGGCGGCTTCGCGGCGCGTCGCGGCGAGTTCGTCGTGGTGGTCGGTGCGCAGCTGCTCCAGCTCGGCCCGTACCCGCTCCAGCGCGGCCCGGTCCTCGGCGGCGCGGCGGTCGGCGGCGGCCCGGTCGGCCTCGGCCCGGGTCTGCGCTGAGCCGGCTTCGACGGTTTGCTGCTGCGCGGCCAGCACCTGGGCGCTGGCGTCGCGCCGCGCGGTGTCCGCGGCGGTTTCGGCGACGGCCACCCGCTGATCCGCGTCGGCCCTGACCTGATCGATCTCCTGGCGGGCCTGCTCGGCGCGCTCGGCCAGCACCCGATCGCGCTCGGCCTCGACGTCGGCCCGCTGCTGCGCGGCCTCGACGCGAGCGGCAGCGATCTGCTCGGCGGCCTGGGCGCGGACCCGCTCCAGCTCGTCACCGGCAGCCTGTTGGTCGGCGACGGCCTGCTCGGCGCGCACGGTCTGCTCGGCCACCGCGGCGTCGGTGTCGGCGGTGATCCGGGCGACCTGCTCGGCGGTCTCGGTGCGCACCGTCTCCACCTCGCGCACGGCTTCCTCGGCGGCGTCGTCGGCTTGGGCGCGTAGCTCGGTCTCCTGCTCGGCGCGGCGGCGCTGCTCGCGGGCCTCGCGCTCGGCGCTGGCCTGCGCGCCTTGGGCCTCGGCGATCCGGACCTCGGTCTCGCGCTGTACCTGGTCGACCTCGTAGGCGGCCGCTTCGGGGTCGGCGACGGTGCGCGCGACTTCGGCGGCCCGGTCCAGGATCGCGCCGAGCTGGCGCTTCTGCGCGTCGAGGGCCTGCTGAGTCTGCGCGGCGATGTCGCCGAACTGGGCGAGCAGCACCCCGAACGACGCCCGCCCGTCGGTCACCGGCCGAACCGGCACCGCCTCCTCCTCCACCACCGCGCCGGTCCCGCCCACACCGGCGGCGGCGAGCTGGAGCGCGCGGCGGGCGGCGAACGCCTTGGCCCGGGTGTGCACGGGCAGCTCGCAGTACCGCGCCGGCGCCCCCGGCCCCCCGGTGCGCTCGATCGGCCGCCCGCACGCGAGCCCCGGCCCGGTCGGGAACTGGCACCCGTCCCCGCCCTCGCCGTTCCAGCCGTCCGGCCCCGTGGGCCGCGTGTCGTGCTGCTCGTCGCTCATACCCACCACTATATCGTTCCGTTTCGTTACGGTCAATACGTTACGTTATACGTAAAGTTATAAC
>JAKDLE010000243.1 GCA_030453005.1 Pseudonocardia sp.
GCCGGGGGCCCGCCCCCCCCCCCCCCCCACGGCGCTCTCCACCGCGTCGAGCAGCTGGGGGAGCCGGGCGCTGGTGTCCTGGTTCATCGGCAGGGTGTGCCGGACGGTGCGGTGGTGCCGGCGCCGCGCCAGTTGCCGGCGGTCTCGATCACGACCACGAAGCCGGTGCCGGCGTCCCAGGAGAAGCTGCACTCGGGCCCCCGCGGCCGGTCCTCGGCTAGGTCGTCGTCGAGGTCGTCGTCGAGGTACTCCTCGAGCCGATCGCCGACGATCGACGGCGCGCCGAACGCGGCCGGGTAGTCCCAGCAGACGCCCATGGTGGCCGCCCGCCGGCGTCGTCGAGCTGGTCGCGCGCGACCAGCGGAACGGCCCACCCGCGGGCCTCCACCAGCTGCTGCACCGCCCGGATCTGGTCGACGTCGCGCTCCAGTCCGCAGATCTGCACCGTGGCTCGATCTGCGGCGCGCTACGGCCAGCCGACTGCCATCCCGGCGCCGATCGTGAGCGCCATCAGCCCCAGCGCGTGATCCGTCCCTGATCGAGACTTCGCTGTCGCGGCAGTCCCTGGGGCCGGCGACGTGGCGGCGAGAGCAACGGTCAGTGCTCGTCGATCAGCCGGGTCAGGAAGTTTCCGGCCTCCCGGGCGGCCCGCTCCACGTCCTTCGCCTCGATCGCCTCCACCAGCCCGTCGTGCGAGATCTCGTCCTGCTTGTCCAGGTCGGGCGGCAGGGTGGTGGCGACGGTACGGGCGACCACCTCGGCCACCCCGCGGTAGAGCTCGGCCAGCAGCGCATTGTGCGCGCAGCGGACCACCGCGAAGTGGAACTCGGTGTCGGTGCGTACGACGCGCTCTACGTCCTGGTCGCGCACGGCGACGTTGCGTTCGGCGAGCGCGGCGTGCAGGGCGGTCAGGTCGGCGTCGGTGCGCCGGACGGCGGCCAACCGCGCGGCGTCGACCTCCAGCACGCGGCGGACCTCCAGCGCCTCTCGGAGCTCGGTTCCGCACAGCTTGCGCAGCGCCCCCGACAGCTCGGTGGTGGCCCGCACGAACGTCCCGTCGCCCTGGCGGACGTCCAGGAGCCCGCCGTGCGCCAGGGCGCGCACGGCTTCGCGCACGGTGTTGCGGCCGACGTCGAGGGTCGCGGCGAGCTCCGTCTCAGGCGGTATGCGGTCGCCGACCGGCCATTCCCCGGAGACGATCGTGGCCCGCAGCTGGTCGATGACCTGCTCGACCAGCCCGGTGCGGCGTGGTGTGATCAGAGGCACCGATGCATCCCATCATCCGAACATCCTATGTATGAGAGCATAGCTCACATGGGGCTCGAAGGGACGACATCGGCGCGCGCCTACGCCGAGGCCCTGAGGAACACCGACGCAACGGGAGCCGTGCAGCGGGACCGGCACGCCGCCCTGCTCGGCACCCCACTGCTGGTCGTCGGCGTCGCCTTGGCCGCCATAAACCTGCGACCCGCCGTCACCAGTATGGCCGCGGTACTCGGCGAGGTGCGCGCGGACCTGGGCGCGTCCGTGCTCTGGGCCAGCCTGCTCACCGCGGTCCCCACGCTCTGCTTCGGGCTCGCCGCGGTGGCCGCACCCGCCGTCGGGCGCCGGTTCGGGATGGCCCGTGCGGTCGGGCTGTCGATGGCCGTGCTCACCGTCGGACTGCTGCTGCGGGTGCTGGACGGGTCGTGGGTGGTACTCGGCGGCACGCTCGTGGCCACCGCGGGGATCGCGATCGGCAACGTGCTGATCCCGGTGGTGGTCAAGGAGTCCTTCCCCGGGCAGGTCGGCCGCGTCACCGGGATCTACACCGCGGCGCTGGCCGCAGGCGGTGGGATCGGCGCCGCGTTGACCCCGCCGCTGGAGCAGCTGTTCGGGGGCTGGCGTGCGGCGGTGGCGGCGTGGGCGGTGCTGTCGCTGGCCGCGCTGCTGCTGTGGGGGCGCGCCGCGCGGCACGAACCGGCCGCTGCGACGGTGTCGGGTGCCCCTCCGGCTGGCCGGAGCCTGCTGCGGAGCCCGCTGGCCTGGGCGGTCACCGGGTTCTTCGGTCTGCAAGCACTGTTCGCCTACGTCACGATGGGCTGGCTGGCGGAGCTGCTGGTCAGCGAGGGCATCACCCGCACCACCGCCGGGCTGATGCTGGCGGCGATCAACCTCATCGGCATTCCGATCAGCCTCATCGTGCCGCGAATCGCCTTGGCCCGTCGCTCGCAGTCCGGCTGGATCACCGGCATGGGCTCGATCGGCCTGCTCGGGGTGATCGGGCTGATCCTCGCCCCGACCGCGGCACCCTGGTTCTGGGCGCTGCTGCTCGGCATCGGGATGGGGGTCTTCCCGCTGGGACTCGGGGTGATCGCGCTGCGCACCCGCACCGCCGCCGACACCGCAAGCCTCTCGGCGATGGCCCAGGGCATCGGCTACCTGCTCGCGTCCGTCGGTCCGTTCCTGTTCGGGGTGCTCCACGGGGCAACCGGCAGCTGGACGATCTCGCTGTGGCTGCTGGTGGGGGTGCTGGTGCTCGAGCTGGTGCTGGGCTGGATCATCGGCCGGCCGCGGTACGTCTGACGGTGAGTATGTAGGGGAGCCCCGCAGCGGTCGTCCTGACCCAACGTCTGACTGGCTGCGTGCCTTCAACGGGATCAGCCGGTCGGTCCGCTCGGGTGTGTTCGCCCAGTGCCCCTACAGCTGGGGCACGCCGGCCCCAAGGCCTCCACGATGCCGCCGTGGATCGACCCAAGCGCCGGGAGCCGGTGGCGGACGGCGGTGGATCCCGTGGTCACCGTCTCCGAGGCAAGGGCCGAGGTGCACGAGCCCGACGAGGCGGAGCTCAACCGCATGCCGGGTCTGTCCGCGGCGGCAGCGGCGCGGGCGCTCACCGCGGTTTCCGCGTCGTCGAGATCCACGCCGCACGCGGCTACCTGCTGCACTCGTTCCTCTCCCCCACGGCCCCGGCCCAGCGTCGTACCCTGCGCTGCAGGTCGTGTTGCGACCCGGGACGGCAGCGGCTGCGGGAGCGGTCAGGACCGGCTGCCGAGGATGTTGACCATCCAGTCGACGCCGAACCGGTCGGTGCACATACCGAACGTGTCGCCCCAGGGTGCCACTTCCAGCGGGACGGTGACGGTGCCGCCGTCGGACAGCTTGTCCCAGTGGTCGCGCAGGGTCGCCTCGTCGTCGCCGCTCAGCGAGATGGTGCCGTTGGCGCCCACGTCCATCGAAGCCGGCACGTCGGCGGCCATCAGTGTCAGACCCGTGCCGGTCACGATCTGGGAGTGCATGACCTTGTGCTGCTCCGCCTCATCGAGACCCATGCCTCCCGTCTCCGCGAAGGTGCTGAGGGTCAGTTCGCCGCCGAACACCGAGGCGTAGAAGTTCATGACGTCGCGGGTTCCGTCGCGGAAGTTCAGGTAGGGGTTGAGCGTGACGGCCATCGTGGTCCCTCCGGTGCTGTCTGAACCGGCTGCGGCGCGCGAGCCGGGTGGCGATGCTAGACCCCGCAGGTGTCCGGGCCGCTGCGAGTGGCTGAGCCCGAGGTGGTCATGGCGATCTGTCGTCTCGGTGCAGCTGAGGCCGACGAACCCGCGAACGTGACAGTCATACGACAACGGATCCCGCCACTGCCCCCCGTCGTTTCGGCCGAGGGCCTGCCCGCCTACAGCGACATCCGGATCTCGCTGACCACCGAGGGCGACGTCACCCCGACGAGCGGGCTGGGGCTGGCGCTGGAGCGGTTCCCGGCGGCCGACGCCTCGGGTGATCTGAACTACGAGCGCACGATCCCCGCCTCGATGCTGCCCGAGGGCACCGTCGGGTATCTCGACAACCTGCACATCGTGCAGCACGGCATCGACGTCAACGGCAACGGCATGTACGACCTCGAGGCGCTCGGCGAGCCGACGGGCCTGCGACGGCCCTGCTCGCGGTCGGGCTCGCCGCATGCGGCGTCGTCGCCCCGCCCCCACCCGGTCCGGCCGCGCCCGCACCGGCCGCGGCATCGGTCGGGGGCGCTGATGTCGCATACGAGCGGCCGACCGAGCTGATCGACGGGCCGGTGCTGGCCCCGTCGGCGCCGGTCCGCCTGGAGATTCCCGCGCTGGGCGTGCAGTCCGGGGACCTCGTGCCGCTGGGCCTGCAACCCGACGGGAGCATGGCGGTGCCGGACGCCGCCGACACCGTCGGCTGGTGCAACGGGGCCCCGACGCCGGGCGCGCTCGGGCCCGCGGTGCTCGCCGCACACGTCGACTGGAAGGGCGAGCCGGGGTCTTCCAGACCTGCACGAGCTCGTCCCGGGCGACGACGTGCATGTCGGGCGGGCCGACGGCAGCACCGCCACGTTCCCGGGTGATCCGGGTGATCCGGGTGGAGCACCATCCCAAGGACCGGTTCCCCACCGACCGGGTGTACGGCGCGATCGACCACGCCGGCCTGCGCCTGATCACCTGCGGCGGCGAGTTCGACGAGGAGGTCGGGCACTACCGCGAGAACGTCGTCGTCTACACGCAGCTGACCGGCCACGGCTCGGCCCGGCTGTGACCGGTGTCCACACGATCGGTTGCCCTGGCCCCGCGGCCCGACCCGCCGCGCCGCATCCCGGCCTCGTGACGATCCCCGCCGGGCGTGCTGCGCCTCAGTCTGGTTCCACCCGCTCCCCGCCCGGGCCATCACCTGCGGACCAGGTGGGCGAGCGTCCGCGGTCCGTGGTAGGTCAGGGCGTGCGGTGTCGCCACCTCGACGTGGCGGCCATCGGGAACGAGGTCGGCGAGTCGGCGGGCGAACGGCTCGGGCACGAGCCGGTCCTGCTCGCCGCGCACGACGAGGGCCGGCACGGTGAGCTCCTCCTCGATCGGGTACACGCGCAGCACGCGGCCCTTCCGGGTCCAGCCGCGGAGGTTGTCCAGTACGACGACGCCGAGGTAGCTCCACGGCTCGTGGCGCATCGCGGCGACGAACCGGCGCGCCACCTCGGGCAGGCCCCGGACGGGCGGTGCGAGGACCGGGCCGGTGAGCACGAGACGGCGGACCGCGGCGGGGTGGCGCAGCGCGAGCTCGACGGCGAGCTGGCAACCGAACGAGTTGGCGACCACCACGGCGGGACCGGCCGAGGCGGCGACGAGCTCGGCGAGCAGGTCGGCGAGCTCGGCGATCGTCAGCGGGCGCGCCGCGCGCGGGGTGTGCCCCGAGCCGGGCAGGTCGGGCGCGACCACCCGCCGGTCGGCGGCCAGGGCGCGGGCGGTGGGCGCGAGGTAGCGGCCGGACAACGTGAGCCCGGGTAACAGCAGGACCGGCGGGCGGGGGGCGAGGCCTGCCCGGCGATCCGCAGGTGCAGTCGGTGGCCCCCGACCTCGAGCCACCGGCGACGCAGCCCGCTCACGGGCCCTCCTCGCTGACGCTCGTCGGCCGCGTTCGCGGCGCTGCTGCATCCGATGGTGA
>JAKDLE010000244.1 GCA_030453005.1 Pseudonocardia sp.
ACGCGGGTGTGCGCCTCGGCGACGGCGTCGGGGGCCAGGCTCACGGTGGCGACGCCGGTGCCCAGTCCGACGGTGGCCGCGGTGGGCGCGAGCTCGGAGACCAGTGCGGGCAGGACGCTGGGTCGGGCCCCGATCCGCAGCACCGCGGAGTCGGGTGCGCCGCGCACGAGGTGGGCGTGCGCCAGCCACGGGTCGGCGCCCCGGTCGGCGCCGTCGTCGGCTCCCGGCAGCACCTCCCGCAGCCGCTGCACCCGCGCCGGGAGGGCCTCGTCGGTGCCCTCGATGCGGACCAGTAGCTGTCCGCTGCCCTCGGACGTCCATTCCAGCGCCACCGGCTCGAACGGTCCGCCGAGTACTCGGGCGGCGTGCTCGGCGGCGTCGGCGAGCGGGGCGTCGAGCACGAGGGTGGTGGTGCGCCTCGGGACCGGGTGCAGCCGCAGCACCACCTCGGTGAGCACCCCGAGGGTGCCGTGCGACCCGTGCAGCAGCTTGGCCAGGTCGTAGCCGGCCACGTTCTTGATCACGTGTCCGCCGCTGTGGGCCACGGTGCCGTCGGCGAGCACCACGGTGACGCCGATGACGAGGTCGCGCATCGTGCCGTAGACCAGCGAGGACGGGCCGGCGTCACCCGTGGCGAGCAGCCCGCCGAGGGTGGCGCCGGCGGCGATGCGGGCGGCGTCGAGGCAGACGTGCTGGCCGTGGGGGGCCAGCTCCTCGATCAGAACCCGCAGCGGGGTACCCGCGTGCGCGGACACCGTCATGTCGCCCGGATTGTGGGTGATCACGCCGGTGAGGCCGGAGACGTCGAGCACGGCGTCGACCTCGCCGAGCGTGCCCGCCCAGTCCGCGGCCGTGCCTGCGCCCACGATGGCCAGCCGTCCGGGGGTGTCGAGCACGGCGTCGCGCACGCCTGCCAGATCGGTGGGCCGCAGCACCGCCGCGGTCGGGTGACCGGTCATCGATCCGTCTCCTCTGCAGGCAGAGCCTGTGGCGGGCGGCCTCACAGCCGCTCGATCGCGCCGGACTCCTCCAGCGGGTGGGGCTGGTACTTGCCCGGCCGCTCGCCGCACAGCCGCGGCGTCGGGAGCACCTTGCCGGGGTTGCACAGGTTGTGCGGGTCGAACGCCGACTGCACGCGCGCCATCACGGCGAGGTCGTCGGAGGTGAACATCTTCGGCATCGAGCACGCCTTGTCGGTGCCGATGCCGTGCTCGCCCGACAGCGAGCCGCCCATCTCGACGCACAGCTCGGCGATCTCCCCGGACAGCTTCTCGGCGCGCTCGGTCTCCCCGGCGGCCGCGCTGTAGAGCACCAGCGGGTGCAGGTTGCCGTCGCCCGCATGGAAGACGTTGGCCACGCGGATGCCCGCGTCGCGGCCCATGGCCGCGATGCGGTCGAGGACCTCGGCGAGACGGGTGCGGGGCACGACGCCGTCCTGCACGAAGTAGTCGGGTGAGATGCGGCCGACAGCGGCGAACGCGGCCTTGCGCCCCTTCCAGATCCTCGCCCGCTCCTCCGGGGAGCCCGCGATGTGCAGCCGGGTGCAGCCGTGCTCGTCGCAGATCGCCTTGACCTGCTCGAACTGCGCCTCGCACTCCTCGGCAGGCCCGTCCAGCTCGACGACCAGCGCCGCGGGGACCCCGACGGTGTAGCCCGCGTGCACGGCCTGCTCGGCGGCCTCGATCGCGAGGGTGTCCATCATCTCGACGGCGGCGGGCACGATCCCGGCCGCGACGATGGCGGAGACGACGTCGCCCGCCGCGGCGATCGACGGGAAGTCGGCGAGCAGTGTGCGCACCGTCTCGGGCGTGCGCAGCAGCCGCACCGTGATCGACGTGGTGATGCCGAGGGTGCCCTCCGAGCCGAGGAACACCCCGCGCAGGTCGGGTCCGGCCTGCTCGCCGGAGTCGGTGCCCAGCGTGACGACCGATCCGTCGGCCAGCACGACCTCACAGGAGAGGACGTGGTTGGTGGTGAACCCGTACTTGAGGCAGTGGGCGCCGCCGGAGTTCTCCGCGACGTTGCCGCCGATCGTGCAGACCTGCTGGCTCGACGGGTCGGGGGCGTAGTAGAGGCCGTGCGGCGCGGCGGCCGCGGTGATCTCCAGGTTGGTGACGCCGGGCTGCACGACCGCGCGCCGGTTCTCGGAATCGACCGCGAGCACCTTCTTCAGCCGCGCCAGGCTGATCACCACCCCGTCCGCGACGGGGAGTGCGCCGCCGGACAGGCCGGTGCCCGCCCCGCGCGCCACGAACGGCACGCGGTGCTCGTGGCACACCCGCACCGCGGCGGCGACCTCCGCGGCGTCGCGGGGGAGCAGCACCAGCTCCGGGCGCACCCGGTAGCCGGTGAGGCCGTCGCATTCGTAGGAGCGGCACTTCACCGGGTCGTGCAGGACGTCCTTCGGGTCGAGCACGCGTTCGAACGCCTGCCGTACCGCCACATCCAGCGTCACGGTCGTCTCCCCTCGTCGTCGAGCGTCCGTCGGCGACGACAGTACGGCTGTGCGGCCGCCGGCGTCGGTCATCGAGGTCCGATCCTGTCTCAGCGGGAGTGTCGGGGAAGGCCGACGGGTATTCTCACGAAGGTATCAGCGAGATTTCGCCATACGGAAGATTAGATCCGTATGGTAGAAAAGTACCAGCCGCGAGTGCGGTGACGAGCGTGAGCGAGGAGGACTCGGTGAGCACGGACCAACAGGTCGACCCCGCACTGCGCGCCGTGGTGGACGACGAGCTGCTGCCCGGCCTCGACATCGCCCCCGAGCGGTTCTGGTCCGTGCTCGCGCAGCTGCAGGAACGCTTCGCCCCGCGCATCGCCACGCTGCTCGCCCGCCGCGACGAGCTGCAACGCCACGTCGACGCGTGGCACCGCGAGCACGGCGCGGGCGACCCGGAGGCCTACGCCGCGTTCCTCGCCGAGATCGGCTACCTGGTGCCGGAGACGACGGCGAAGGTGCAGGTCAGCCGCGTCGACGTCGAGATCGCCGACGTCGGGGGCCCGCAGCTCGTCGTGCCCGCCACCGTGCCGCGCTACGCGCTCAACGCCGCCAACGCCCGCTGGGGCTCGCTGTACGACGCGCTCTACGGCACCGACGTGCTGCCCCTGGAGCGCGAGCTCGGACGGGGGTACGACGAGCGCCGCGGTGCGCAGGTCATCGCGGAGTCCGACCGGCTGCTCGACGAGCTGTTCCCGCTCGCCTCGGGCAGCCACGCCGACGCCACCGCCTACCGGGTGCGGGGCGGCGCCCTGGTCGTCGACATCGCAGGCGGGGCCATCGGGCTCGCCGACCCGGGGCAGTTCGCAGGCCACCGCGCCGGCTCCGACGGCGGGGGGGACGACGACGGGCACCCCGGTTCGGTCGCCGCGCTGCTGCTGCGCCGCAACGGCCTGCACGTCGAGCTCACGATCGACCCCGAGCACCAGGTCGGGCGCCAGCACCACGCGGACGTGGCCGACGTCGCGCTCGAGTCGGCCGTCACCACGATCGTCGACCTGGAGGACTCGGTCGCCACCGTCGACGGCGCGGACAAGGCGCAGGCCTACCGCACCTGGCTCGGCCTCATGACCGGGAAGCTGGCCACGAGCTTCACCAAGGGCGGGCAGACCGTCGAACGGACGGTCAACGGCGACCGCACCTACACCGCCCCGGACGGCTCCGAGCTGGTGCTGCCCGGCCGCTCGCTGATGCTGGTGCGCAACTGCGGCCACCACATGACGACCAACGCCGTGCGCACGGCGGACGGCACCGAGGTCGCCGAGGGCGTGCTCGACGCACTGTTCTCCGCCACCGCCGCGCTGCACGACCTGCGCGGCCTGGGCCGCTACTCCAACTCCCGGGCGGGCAGCGTCTACATCGTCAAGCCCAAGCAGCACGGCCCCGACGAGGTGGCGCTCACCGTCGAGCTGTTCGCGGCCGTCGAGGAGGCGCTGGGCCTGGAGCCGCGCACCCTCAAGATCGGGATCATGGACGAGGAGAAGCGCACCTCGGTCAACCTCGGCGCCTGCATCGCCGCCGCGCAGGACCGCGTGATCTTCGTCAACACCGGCTTCCTCGACCGCACCGGCGACGAGATCCACACCGACTTCGAGGCGGGCCCGGTCGTCCGCAAGGACGACATGCGCTCGACGGCGTGGCTCGCGGGCTACGAGGACCGCAACGTCGACGTCGCGCTGGCCGCCGGGTTCCCCGGCCAGGCGCAGGTCGGCAAGGGCATGTGGGCCAAGCCCGCCGCGATGGCCGCGATGCTGGAGCAGAAGGGCGGCCACCCGCAGGCGGGCGCCAACTGCGCGTGGGTGCCCTCGCCCACGGCCGCCACCCTGCACGCGCTGCACTACCTGCGCACCGACGTGCACGCCCGCCAGCGCGAGCTCGCCGGGCGCTCCACCGACCGTCTGCTGCTGCTGCACGTGCCGGTGCTCACCGGCGAGCTGTCCGACGAGGAGAAGACCCACGAGTTGGAGACCAACGCCCAGTCGATCCTCGGCTACGTCGTGCGCTGGGTGGCGCTGGGCATCGGCTGTTCCACGGTGCCGGACCTCGACGGCGTCGGGCTGATGGAGGACCGCGCCACGCTGCGCATCTCGAGTCAGCTCATCGCCAACTGGCTGCACCACGGGGTCGTCGACTCCACGACCGTGCGGGAGACGTTCGCCCGCATGGCGGCGGTGGTCGACGAGCAGAACGTGGGCGAGCCCGACTACCGGCCGATGGTCGACGACCTCGACGGGCACGAGGCGTTCCAGGCCGCGCTGGACCTCGTGTTCACCGGTCGCACCGAACCCAACGGCTACACCGAGCGGGCACTGACCGCCTGGCGGCAGAAGGCCAAGGCGCGCGGGTGAGCGTCGGGGGTGGTTTGTAGGCTCGCTGCTGTGCTCGACCTGCACCCCACCCCCTTCGACCACCCCGACGCCGTGCGCCTGACCGCCGAGGTCCAGGAGTTCTACCGCGAGCGCTACGGCGACATCGACGTCAGCCCGATGCCCCCGGTTGACTTCGCGGCGCCCCGCGGCCACTTCCTGGTCGGGTACGCCGACGGCGTGGCCGTGGCCTGCGGCGGCTGGCGGGCCGTCGACGTCGACGCCGACGGCGTGCTCCGCGAGGGTGATGCGGAGATCAAGCGCATGTACGTCGCCGCCGCGCACCGCGGACGCGGCCACGCCCGCGCCGTGCTGGCCGGCCTGGAGCGCACCGCCGTCGAGGCGGGGCGCCTGCGCCTGGTGCTGGAGACCGGCACGCTGCAACCGGAGGCCGTGGCCCTCTACCTCAGCGAGGGCTACGCGCCCATGTCGGGCTTCGGCCCCTACCGCTGCGAACCCCACAGCCGCTGCTTCGCCAAGCTCCTCCCGGCGCGCCGACGCCGCCTGCAGGTGTGACGTGCTCGGAACGGAGCACTTGTAGTCTGACG
>JAKDLE010000245.1 GCA_030453005.1 Pseudonocardia sp.
CCGACGTGGTGGCCCTGCGCGCAGCGATGCGACGGCTGGCGGCGGCGCGGTCGACCGTGCTGGCGCACCGCGCGGCGACGCTGGCCGTCGCACCCGTGGTCGTGGCGACGGCGCTCGTGCACGACGGCGCCGTGCTCGCCGCGCAGCGCACCCGCCCTCCGGCGCTCGCCGGGCTCTGGGAGCTGCCGGGGGGGCGGGTGGAGGCCGGGGAGTCCGAGCCCGAGGCGGTGGTGCGCGAGTACCGCGAGGAGCTCGGCACGACGGTGGTCGCGGGCGGGCGGCTGGGCACCGACCTGCCGATCGCCGCCGGGGTGCTGCGGGTCCACACGGCGGTCCTGGCCGCGGGAGCACCGCACCCGCGTGCCCTGGAGCACTCCGCCCTGCGGTGGGTCCGGCCCGACGAGGTGCCCTCGGTGCGCTGGGTGGACGCCGACCGCGCCGTCGTCGCCGACCTCGTCGCGCTGCTGCACGTCGCCCCGGGCGGCCATGGCGACTGCCCGTGATCACCGGTTCGGAACCCGGCCGCGGGTGATCGTCGGTTGGGAACGGTGTCCGTGCAGGGGCCCGCCGCCGTGTTCCCCATTGGTGATCACAGTCGGTGAGCGGTCGCGGGGCCGGGGTGATCGGTGACTCGGAACGGTGTGAGTGCCGGAGCCCGCTGCGGTGTTCCCGCCCGCTGATCATGGTTGGTGGCCGACGGGGAGGGTTGCGGAGTGATCGGTGGCTGGGAACCGGGGTGTGCGGCGGGGCGCGCTGCTGGTTCCCGTCTGCGGATCACCGTACGTCCACGCGCAGGTCGGGATTCGCGATCGCGAACATCTTGCCGCGCGAGGGAACCGTGCGGGCGTCGGCGCCGTCGAAGTGGGGCATGACCGTCGACTCACTGCTGGCCCGCCAGGCCGGCGTCATCTCCCGCCGCCAGGCGCTCGCCGCCGGGCTGACCCGCGACGCCATCGACCACCGGGTCCGCGTCCGACGCTGGCGTCCGCTCCATCCGCAGGTCTACCTCGCCGCGGGCCATCGCGTCGACGACGAGGTGACGGTGCGCGGCGCCGTCCTGTGGGGTGGTGCGGGCGCGGTCCTCTCGGGCGTGGCCGCGGCCTGGTGGCTCGACATCGCCGAGCGTCCGCCGTCAACCGTGCGGCTCACCGTCCCGCGCTGCCGCAACCCGCGCGACCGCCCCGGGATCGTCGTGCGGCGCCGCGACCTCGACCCCTGCGACGTCGTCGAGCACCGCGGCCTGCGCGTGACGGCTCATCCGCTGACGGTGCTCGACGCGGCCGTCGACCTCGGCGGGTCGGGCGGCCGGTTCCTCGACCGGGCGCTGCAGCGGTCGGTGCGCTTCCCCGCCGTGTACGACGCCTACTGCCGCAGCCTCGGCGCCCACGGCTCCGCGGCGGCGGGACGGCTGCTGACCGCGGCGGCGAACGGCTCGGCATCGGCGGCGGAGCGGCTGTTGGTCCGGATGCTGCGCGAGGCAGGCGCCCGCGGCTTCCACTGCGGCTTCCTCTCGAACGGGTATCTGATCGACGTGGCGTTCCCGCAGGCCATGCTCGCCATCGAGGTCGACGGGTGGGCCTGGCACATGGACGCGGCGCGCACGCAGGCCGACAAGTGGCGACAGAACGCGCTCGTCAGGGCGGGGTGGACGGTGTTGCGCTTCACCTGGCACGACCTGGTGGAGCGGCCACAGGCCGTGCTCGCCGAGATCGCCCACGCGGTCCGTCGCGCCCGGCTGGCGTCATGATCACCAGATCGGTACATGGAGCGCGGCAGGGCCCGTCCCCCGGTTCCTATCCGGTGATCACCGCCGGGGGCGGGGTTCACGCGGTCGCCTGGGTGTCCGTGATCGGGGTTTCGGAACCGGCGGTGGGGTCGGGCCCGCCTCCCGGTTCCCAGCCGACGATCACCGGATGGCGAACCTCCGTCGACGGAGGCAGACCCGGGGACCGCACGTGATTTGCGCCACTCACCTGGGCTGGCTCCCGCAGCGGGCGGAGGCCGCTCCACGAGCGCGTCCGCGGCCGGGAGTGGCGGCCGGGGGGCGCCCGTCCGACGAGCCCGCTCCGCGACCGGCCGTCCACCGGGGCGCGGAGACCGGATCACAACGGAGACGTCCTCGTCAACCGTCTGTCGCTCGATCCCCGCCGCTCACGGCGCGGATCGGAGCGAATCGGTTCAGTACACCCGTGCGGCCTTCACCGCCCGCTTGAGCTCCTTGCCGCGCAGACCCCGGCTCTCGATCTTGCTGAGGCGCAGGGCCACCACCGGGCAGTCGGCGCACCGCTTCGGCTTGGAGCGGCAGCACTTCTTCTTCACCTTGCCCATCGTGAGGGGAGCCTAGGCTCACACCTGGGAATGGGCCAGGCTCCGGACGGGCTACCGTGAACTGTGAGCACAGCAACCTCCACCTTCGTGGCCTCCGCACGCCCCAGCGAGACCCGTGGGTCGAATCGGCTCCGCAACGTCGCCATCGTCGCCCACGTCGACCACGGCAAGACGACTCTCGTCGACGCCATGCTGCGCGCCTCCGGTGCGTTCGGCGAGCGCGCGGCCCTCGTCGACCGGGTCATGGACTCCGGTGACCTCGAGCGCGAGAGGGGCATCACCATCCTCGCGAAGCACACGGCGATCGACTGGCACGGGATGACGCTCAACGTCGTCGACACCCCCGGCCACGCCGACTTCGGCGGCGAGGTCGAGCGCGGCCTGTCGATGGTCGACGGCGTGGTCCTGCTCGTCGACGCCTCCGAGGGCCCGCTGCCGCAGACCCGTTTCGTGCTCCGCAAGACGTTGATCGCCGGCCTGCCGGTGGTGCTGGTCGTCAACAAGACCGACCGCCCCGACGCCCGCTGCGCCGACGTCGTCGACGAGAGCCTCGAGCTGCTCCTGGAGCTCGCCGACGAGCTCGAGCTCGACGAGACCATGACCGCCCGCCTGCTCGACCTCCCGGTCGTCTACGCCAGCGGCCGCGCGGGCCGCGCGAGCCGCAACCGCCCCGCCGACGGCGACCTGCCCGACGAGCCCGGCCTCGAGTCGCTGTTCGACGTGATCGCCGAGACGGTCCCGCCGCCCGCCGACGACGTCGATGCGCCGCTGCAGGCCCACGTCACCAACCTCGACGCCTCCTCCTTCCTCGGCCGCATCGCGCTGTGCCGGGTCCGCGCGGGCGTCATCCGCCGCGGCCAGCAGGTGGCGTGGTGCCAAGACGGCGGCAAGGTCAGCCGCGTCAAGATCACCGAGCTGCTGCGCACCGAGGCCCTGACCCGCGTGCCCACCGACTCGGCGAGTGCCGGTGACCTCGTCGCCGTCGCGGGCATCCCGGACGTCACGATCGGCGACACGCTGGCCGACCCCGACGACCCGGTCGCACTGCCGCGGATCGCCGTGGACGAGCCCGCCATCTCGGTGACGATCGGGATCAACACGAGCCCGCTCGTCGGTCGCGACCCCCACCCCGGCAACAAGCTCACCGCCCGCCAGGTCAAGAACAGGCTCGACACCGAGCTGATCGGCAACGTGTCCCTGCGCGTGCTGCCCACCGAGCGTCCCGACGCGTGGGAGGTGCAGGGCCGTGGCGAGCTGGCCCTGGCCATCCTCGTCGAGACGATGCGCCGCGAGGGTTTCGAGATGACCGTCGGCAAGCCCGAGGTCGTCACCCAGGTCATCGACGGCCGGGTGCACGAGCCGTTCGAGCAGCTCTCCGCGGACGTGCCCACCGAGCACCTCGGCCCGGTCACGCAGCTCCTGGCGGGCCGCAAGGGCGAGATGAGCGCCATGGTCCATGGCCCGAAACGGGTGCGCCTCGACTACCGGCTGCCGTCCCGCGGAACTATTGCGCTGCGCACCGAGTTCCTGACGATCACGCGCGGCGCCGGCATCGTCAGCCACGTCTTCGACGGCTACAGCCCCTGGGTCGGCGAGATCAGCAACCGCCTCCGCGGCTCGCTGATCGCCGACCGCACCGGCCCCGTCACCGGCTACGCCGTCGAGCAGCTGGCCGACCGGGGCGTGCTGTTCATCGGCCCGGGCACCCAGGTCTACGCGGGCATGGTCATCGGCGAGTACACCCGCGCCGAGGACCTCGAGGTCAACATCGTCCGCGAGAAGAAGCTGACGAACATGCGCAAGTCGACGAGCGAGGAGCTGGTCAAGCTCACCCCGCCCACGGTGCTGAACCTGGAGCAGGCGCTGGAGTTCTGCGCAGGAGACGAGTGCGTCGAGGTGACGCCGGAGTCGGTGCGCATCCGCAAGGTCGAGCTCGACTCGCACACGCGCAACCGTCAGCGGTCGCGCGCGAAGGCGGCAGGCTGAGACACGGGGGTTCGGGAGACGTGACGCGCGCGTTGGTCCTGGCTGTGCTGGCGGTCCTGCTTGCCGCCTGCAGCCAGGTGCCGATGGCCCAGCCCGAGCCACCCCAGCCGGAGCCCAGCGCACAGCCGGAGCCCACCGAGCTGGTGGTGGCCGTGGAGGACCTGGGCGCGGGGTTCAACCCGCACCTGCTGGCGCACTCCTCCCCGCTGACCACGGCGGTCGCCACGCTCGTGCTGCCGTCGGTGTTCCGCCCGGCCCCGGACGGTTCCCTGGCGCTGGACACCACGATCGCCACCAGCGCGGAGGTCGTGTCCGACGAGCCGTTCACGGTGAGCTACGAGCTCAACCTGGAGGCGTCCTGGTCGACGAACACGCCGATCGCGGCGGAGGACTTCGTCTACCTCTGGGAGCAGATGCGGGCCGACGCGGGCGTGGCCGACGCCGCCGGCTACCGACTGATCACCGAGGTGCGGTCGCGCGCGGGCGGCAAGGCCGTCGACGTCGTGTTCGCCGAGCCCTATCCCGCGTGGCGGACGCTGTTCAGCGAGCTGCTGCCCGCGCACCTGCTCAAGGACGCCCCCGGCTCCTGGACCGGCGCCCTGACCGGCGGGATCCCGGCTTCGGGCGGTCCGTTCCAGATCTCGTCGGTCGACGTCAACCGTGGTGCGGTCGTTCTCACCCGCAACGACACCTACTGGTCCACCCCCACGCGCCTCGACACGCTCGTGTTCCGCAGGCTCGACGACGCTGCGATGGCGGCGGGCTTGGGCGTCGGCGACGTCGACGTGGCCCTGCCCGAGGCCGACCCCGCGGTCCGCATCGCGCTGGGCGGGGTCACGCCCGCACCACGCATCCAACCGGCGCCGCTGCCCACGGTGACCCAGCTCAGCCTGCGGGCCGACGCGGGTCCGCTGCGCACGGCCGCCGCCCGCCGCGGGCTCGCCGCGTTGATCGACCGGGAGACCATCCGGTCGGCGGTGGCCCCCGAGTCGCTGCCCGCCAACGCGTTCGCACTCGCACCGTCGCAGCCCGGCTACGCCCCCACCGCGCCCGAGGGTGCTCCGGCCCGGCCCGACCCGATCGCCGCCGAG
>JAKDLE010000246.1 GCA_030453005.1 Pseudonocardia sp.
CAGGGCGCCGACGAGGACGAGCTGTCCGGCGCGGTGGCCGAATGGCTCGACGCGACCTCGTGACCGGGCTGCCCATGCGGGGGGAAACGAGCGGCGGGGCTGACCGGGAGGGGAAACGGTCCGACGAGCGGGACCCGCCACGGCCGGGTGACCCGCCGTGGCGGGAACGGGTCGCCCATCGACACCTCCCCGACCATCTGGCCGTGGCGTTGCGCCGTGCCCGGGTGTCGCGCGGGTGGTCGCTGCGCCGCGCCGCGGAGGTGACGGAGGTCAGCTACCCGATGCTGCACCACTTGGAGGCGGGGACACGATGGCCGTCGGTGATCGTGGCGGAGCTGCTGATCGCCCGGTATCGGCTCGACGAGGACACCGCGGCGGGGTTGCGGGCGGTGGCGCGGCCGCTCTCGGGTCGGTCGTCGCCGTACCGGACCGGCTGGTGACCGTCGTTGACGACGTGGTGGCCGATGCGGTGCTCGCCGCCGTCGATGTGGCCCACGGACGCGGGGACGACGACCATGTGGCCCGCGTGCTCGCCGAGCACCTGGCGGGTGCGACCGGCCACCTTGCCGACGCCGTCACGGTTGGTGCGGTGATGCTGGCCGGGGAGTTGCTGGCCGAACTGGCCGAGACGCGCGGGGTTGAACGCGGCCGCATCCCCGGGCGGTTCTCCGGGCGTGACTGGTGACCGGGCGGCATGGGACCGTCCCGACCATGACGGGACCGGACGGCGCGCCGCTCGACGAGGTGGCCGCCGCGCTGCGGGAGGTGTTGGCCGGGATCGACTCGGCGCCCGACACGACGGCCGACCCGCTGCACATCGCCTACCTGCACGGTGCCGCGGATGTGCTCGCGATGGTGGCAGGTGTCGCGGAGGGTGAGCGTCCCGAAGCGAACGAACCGGGACACGACGTCGGGGACGGGGCTGACGTCCGTTCCCGCAGGAAAGGCCGTCCCGTATATCCGTCCTGAAACTCTCGCCACGCTATCCCGTTACGGGCCGACTTATGGGACACTGTCGGCATGACGGAAACAGTCGGCTACGCCAGGGTCAGCACACAACGCCAGTCACTCGACCAGCAGCACGACGCCCTCCGGGACGCCGGGGTCGCGAAGGTGTTCACCGACAAGATGTCCGGCGCCCGCGACGACCGGACGGGGCTCGCGGAGCTGCTCGCCTACGTCCGGCCCGGTGACACCGTGGTCGTTGTCGCGCTCGACCGGTTGGGCCGGTCGCTGTCGGGGATCATCCGCACCGTGGCGGCGCTGACCGAGCGCGGGATCACGCTCCGGAGTTTGCGGGAGAGCATCGATACCAGCACGGCCACCGGTCGGATGCTGGTCGGGATCTTCGGGTCCCTCGCCGAATATGAGCGCAGCTTGATCGCGGAACGCTCCGAGGTCGCGCGGGAAGCGGCGCGGGCCCGCGGACGTCAGACCGGCCGCCCCCGCGCCCTGTCGGCCGACCAGGCCGCGCTCGCCCGCCGGATGCGCGACGCCGGGGAGTCGGTGGAGACCATCCGCGGCACGCTCAAGGTTGGCCGCTCGACGCTCTACCGGCTGCTCGCCGAGACCGAACCGGCGACCTCGTGACCGACGAGCAGCACGAGCCGATCATCGAGATGCGCATGGTCGCCGCGCACCACGCCGGCCGGGAGTGCGCGCTCAACCGTCAGCGGCGGGTCAATCCGTGGCGCGGTGACGCCGACACGGCGGAGGAACGAGTGCTCTCGATCATGTGGGCGCGCGGATACTCCGAAGGCAACCCGGTCGTGCTCGACGACGCCTGACATCCGCAGTACGGACGTCAGGCCGCCCGGCGCATGCCCCGGGCCCGCACGATGTGCGCCCGACCGCACTCGCACTCGTAGGCCGCCAGCTCCAGCCGCGGACTACCCGCGAGCGTGGACCGGGCCCGCCTCTCCACAATCGCGCCCTGCGCATCGGCGAGGGTCGGGAACGACTCCACCTGGCAGCGCGACCGCATCCGCTGATCCTCCCGCACCGACCCGACACGGCAGGAGTCGCGGCACTCGCGGCACTCCCCCCGATCGTCGCCGCGGATGACTGTAGGCGGGTGAGCAGCGCATCGACGACCACCCTCGCAGGGGGGTGTTCAAGATCGTTATAGACGAAGCTCGGGTGAGATTGCGCCTCGACGCGACCGGGGTCGAGTCGGACGCCGCCGCCGCCGGTGCCCGCGCGGGTGCCGCGTTCGCCGCCGCCGCCAACTCCACCGCCCGCATCGTCCCCACCATCAACACCTCCGTCGTGTCCGCGGCGGTCAACCGGGTCACCTTCCGCAACCTGCTCCAGTCCATCCGCCGGGTCCTGACCCTGCTCACCGTCGTCGGCGTCGGGGTGGCGCTGCTGCGTACCCAGGTCGGTCGTGTGGTGCTCACCGGACTGATCCGGGGCATCGGCCGGGCCATCCCCTTGTTCGGGCGACTACTCAGCGCCGCGACCGGGCTGCGGGGGAACCTGGCCGGGCTGTCGGTCAGGGCTCTCGTCCGCGGCCTGATCCGCGGGGTCGGCACGTTCAACGCGCTGCGCAGCGCCGCACTCGGGATCGGCGCCGCGGTGGGCGGAATCCTCGCGGTCTCGGGTGCGGCACTCAAGCTCGGTCCCGCGATCGCCGGGGCCGGGGTCGCCGCGCTGGCCGCGCAGGCCGCGATCGGCGGGCTGGTCACCGTCGTCGGCGGGCTCGGCATCGCCATCGGGCAGGTCGCGGCCGGTGGGCTCGCCGCCCTGCCCGCGGTGCTCGGGGCGGTCGCGTTGGCCGTCGGCACCCTCAAGGTCGGGCTGTCCGGGTTCGGCGAGGCCATGAAGGCCGTCGGCGGCACCGCCGCCGAGTTCGAGGCCGCGATCGCCGATCTCGCGCCTGCTGCGCAGGAGACCGCGCGCGCCGTGCGTGGCCTGAAACCGGCGTTCGACGCGCTGAAGCTCAACGTGCAGCAACGCCTGTTCGCCGGGCTCGGCCCGGTCGTGTCGCAGCTCGGCAACACCTACCTGCCCATCGTGGAGTCCGCGATGGCCGGGGTGGCGGACTCGTTCAACGCCGGGTTCAAGGAGATCGGGAAGTTCCTCGCCGCGCCTGCGATCGTCAAGGATCTCGGGGCGGCGTTCGGGCGCGTGCAGCTCGGGGTGTCCAACGCGACCGGCGCGATGAAGCCGCTCACCGCGGCGTTCACCGACCTGTTCGCGGTCGGGTCCCAGTTCATGCCCCGCCTGGGTGCGGCGATCGCCGACCTGGCGACCCGGTTCGAGGCGTTCATCAACACCGCCCGCAACTCCGGGCAGCTTTACTTCTGGATCGAGAACGGCATCACCGCGGCGAAGCAGTTCGGGCAGATCCTCGGGAACGTCGCCGGCGCCATCGGCGGGGTGTTCTCCGCGGCCAACAGCGTCGGCGGCGGGCTCATGGCCACCCTCGTCTCGATCACCGGTGAGCTGGACCGGGTCGTGAACTCCGTCGTCGGGCAGGAGGCGCTCAAGTCGTTCTTCACCGGCGCCGCAGCAGCAGCGCAGGCGCTGCTCCCGGTGGTCGGCGGGGTCATCCAGGTCATCGGCGCGCTCGGCCCGGCGCTGGCCGGGATCGGTCAGGCGGTCGGCCCGGCGCTCGGGACCATCCTCAACGAGCTCACCACGGGCATCGAGAACGTCACCCCCGGCCTGACGACCTTCATGAAGGGTTTCGCCGCGGTCGCCGAGGCGGTCGCGCCGCTGCTGCCGCTGCTCGGGGATGTGTTCGGGGCGATCCTCACCGCGCTGGGCAACACCCTCGCGACGGTCGCGCCGTTCTTCTCCGCGTTCACTCAGGCGCTCACCTTCCTGGGGCCGGTGATCACCCCGATCGCGGGGCTGCTCGGCGCTGTGGTCGTCGGCCTGCTCGGGGTCGCCGCGGTCGCCGCCCCGGTCGTCAAGGTCGCCTCGGCGCTGACGAAGGCGTGGCGGCTCCTGGGGGTGGCGTTCGGCGTCCTGCCGAAGCTCATCGGGGCGGTCACCAAGGTGTGGCGACTGCTGTCGTTGGCGTTCGCGCTGTCCCCCATCGGCCTGGTCGTCACCCTGATCGCCGGGCTGGTCGCCGCCCTGATCTACGCCTGGAACAACTCCGAGATGTTCCGCACCGTCGTCACGGCGGCGTTCGAGGCGGTGAAGACCGCGATCGGGGTGGCCGTCAACTTCATCATCACCCTCGTCGGGAGCATCGGGGCGTTCTTCGCGCAGGCGTGGGCGACCATCACCTCCGGGATCACCACGGCCTGGAACGCGATCACCGCGTTCTTCTCCGAATGGGGTCTGACGATCCTCGCGGTCATCACCGGGCCGATCGGGTGGATCGTCGGCCTGCTGGTCACCTACTGGGACCAGATCATCGCCGGGGTCACCGGGTTCGTCTCGACCGTCGTCGGGTTCTTCGTCAACCTGGGCACGCAGCTGATCGCGAACCTGACGAACCTCTTCAACTTCATCATGGCCACCCCGTTCGGACAGAACCTCCAGCAGATCATCGGCGCGGTGGGGGCGTTCATCGCCGGGGTCGTGAACTTCTTCGTCACCATGGGCCAGAACGTGATCGCCGCCGTCACCGGGTTCGTGCAGGCCGTGATCAGCTTCTTCCAGAACCTCATCGGCACGGTGTCGGGTGCGGTCGGCGGGTTCGTCGGCGCGATCGTCGGGTTCTTCACGAACCTGGCCGGGCAGGTCGGTGGGGTCGTGTCCAGGTTCGTCGGCGCTGTCGTCGGCTTCTTCCAGAACCTCATCGGCACCGTGTCCGGGGCGGTCGGCGGGTTCGTGTCGACGGTCGTCGGGTTCTTCACCCGCCTCGCCGGTCAGGTCGGCGGTGCCATCTCCGGGCTGGTGTCCAGGGTGATCGGCGCCATCCGCGGCATGGTGTCGAACGCGATGGGCGTGCTGTCCGGGTGGGTCGGGCAGATGGTCGGCGTCGGCCGCAACATCATCAACGGCATCGTCAACGGGCTGCGCAACGCGGCCGGGGCCGTCATCAACTTCCTGATGGGCCTGGCCCGCAACGCCCTCAACGCCGTCCTGTCGTTCTTCGGTATCCGGTCGCCGTCGAAGGTGTTCGCCGGTGTCGGGGAGAACCTCGGCCTCGGCCTCGCCGACGGCATCCGCGGGATCACCGGGAAGGTCGTGGACCAGGCCCGGGAGATGGCCGAGAAGGTCGCCGGGGCCGCCGCGGTGCAGATCCCGCCGGTGCTGCCACCCGGCGCCTCCCGGGTCGGGGTGGGTGCCGCCGGACGGGCGGTCGCCGCAGGGGTGGCCGCGTCCGCGGCGGCCGTGCCCGGTCGTGCCGCCGCGCTCGCCCCGCCGACCGCGGAGGAGAACGCCGCCGCGCTGGTGGAGGCGATGCGCCGGGCCGGGTTCGAGGCGGGC
>JAKDLE010000247.1 GCA_030453005.1 Pseudonocardia sp.
CGGGGGCGTCGTGCCGGAGATCGCCTCGCGCGCGCACTTGCAGGCGATGGTGCCGACGATGCGTCGCGCGCTGGCCGCGGCCGGGGTCGAGCGGCCCGACGCCGTCGCCGCCACAGTCGGGCCCGGCCTGGCGGGCGCGCTGCTGGTGGGCACAGCGGCAGCGAAGGCGTATGCGACGGCGTGGGGCGTGCCGTTCTACGGGATCAACCACCTCGGCGGCCACGTTGCCGTCGACGCGCTCGAGCACGGCCCGCTACCGTCGTCGGTGGTGTTGCTGGTTTCCGGCGGGCACACCCAACTTCTGCAGGTCACCAGCCTGGGCGAGCCGATCGTCGAACTCGGATCCACCGTCGACGACGCGGCCGGCGAGGCCTTCGACAAGGTCGCCCGGCTGTTGGGGCTCGGCTACCCGGGCGGGCCGGCCATCGACCGCTTGGCGCGCGACGGCGACCCGGGCGCGATCGCATTCCCGCGGGGCATGACCGGGCCCCGGGATGCACGCCATGATTTCTCTTTCTCGGGATTGAAGACCGCGGTGGCGCGCTATGTCGAGAGCGCCGAGCGCGATGGCCGGACGGTCCCGGTGGCGGATGTGGCGGCGGGATTCCAGGAGGCCGTCGCGGACGTGCTCACGATGAAAGCAGTGCGTGCGTGCCTCGACGCGGGCGCGACAACCCTGGTCATCGGTGGCGGCGTGGCGGCGAACTCGCGGGTGCGCGCCATGGCGGAAGAGCGCTGCGCGGAGGCCGGGCTGGAACTGCGCGTGCCGAGGCCCCGGCTGTGCACCGACAACGGGGCGATGATCGCGTCGCTCGGAGCGCACCTGATAGCTGCCGGCGCTGAGCCGTCGCCGCTGGCTATCTCCTCGGATCCGGGGCTGCCGGTGCAGACGAGTCAGGTCACTCATGTGCGCGACCGCGCGGCCGTCCGCTGATTCGGTTCGGGGACGGCGGGATCCTCGAATTCGCTCGAAGCGCCAGGCCATACTGCGTACCGCCGGCCTGGGCCCCGCTTCGCGCACCAGTTTTCCCGAAACCCCTGGTGAACTGGTGCGCGAAGCGCTAGATCGGTGCGCGGCGCAGGTCAAGGTGGTGCGCGAAGTGCCAGATCGGTGCGCGGCGCTGGCCCGGTGCTGTCCGGGGCGCGGGGTGAGCGCCCAGCCTCGTCACGCCCAGCCTCGTCACGCTCGGCCCCATTACGCCCAGGGCGCCGCCAGCAGCAGTTCGACGTTCTGGTCCGTGGGGCCGCCGACGCGGTCCGGGTCGCGGTTGACGTCGTTGTAGGAGAACTCCCGGTACATCGACGCCAGGCCCATCGGCGAGAGATCGTCGTACGGCACCTCGTAGGGGGCGTCGGATTCGATCAGGGTCGCCAGCAGGGAAAGGGTCCCGTCGCGGTTGTCGGCGACCTCGACGATGCGGGCCTGCTGCGGGAAGTCGACGTGCGAGGCGGTGTTGATCTCCCAGAAGCTCTGCTGCGGCGTGGGCCCGGCGTGCGCGAAGATCCGGTTGTCGTGGGTGTGGCCGTTGATCCAGGCGCACACCCCCGGGAACCGCTTCAGCAGTGCCACGAGCTCACCGCCCGAGTGGCGCGGTTCGAGCGGATTCTCCGGATCCGGGATGAGCGTGTCCATCGTGTCGCTGGTGTGGTGGCTGAACAGCAGGAACAGGGTGTCGTCGCCGGTGCGGCGGACCTCGCGCCCATCGCGGTCGAAGTAGCGGCTGCTGCCGGCGGTCAGGGTGTCCTCGATCCACTGCAGTTGGGCTGCGCCGAGTGAACCGTCGACGAACCCGCCGCGGTTGGTCGAGTCCATGCTGATCCCGACGACTCCGGGCGCGATATCGAAGCTGTAGTAGCTGGTCCCCGTCTCGCCGGCGTCGGGCGCGAAGCCGTGCCCGTGCGGCCCGGATCCGGTGCGGGCCGGATCGAGGTGCGCGGCGATGAACTCGCGCGGGGTGAACGGCGCGCGGCGTGAGTCGGGGGTGACGACGCGCGCGGGGTTCGTCATCTCGCCGATCAGCCCTGGTACAGCCGCGGGGTCGGTGCGTAGCGCGTGCTGGAGGAGTTCGGCCTCCTCGGCTGAGCCCGGCGCGCCGAGCTTGATGTCGCCCGTGTAAAGCGCGGTGATCGGAGGGATGCCGCTGGGCGCGGTGCCGATCACGCTGTCGTCGTGGTTGCCGAATACCGCATACCAGGGGACGTTGAGCCCGGGGCTGGAGATGGGGGCGATCGCGGCGGTGAGGTAGCCGTCGATCACGGGGAAGCCGGCGCGCTTGAAACTGTCGGGGTGGGTGGATTCGGGGTTCCAGTACAGGTCGAATCCCGAGTCCTGCGTGCCCTCGTAGCGGTGCGGGTCGCCCGTGTTGGGAGTGAGCCGGCCGCCGCTGAGCGCCGTCAGGTACCAGTCGAGTTCGGCGTGTTCATGGTTGTCGGTGTTGTCGCCGGTGGTGACGACGGCGTCGAACTTCCGGCCGGAGTGCGGTGCACGGCCGAGGGCGTTGATGCGGCCGACGAGCGAGGTGAGGCCCTGCGTGGTCAACAGATCCTGCGGGCGCGAGGCGGAGCCGATCAGGGGGTGCACGAATTCGACCCGCACCGTCGACTGCGCGTCGATCACGTGCATGTCGGTCATCTGCACGAGCGAGGCCAGCGCCTGGCGTCTGTCTTCGCGACCGCTGCGGGGGCGCGCGAGCTCGGAGCGGACGACCGCGGGGTATCCCGGACCGGCCCTCAGGCGCTGGTACCCGGCCGGACCCGCGGGGGCGGCGGCGTGTTCGAGGGTCGTCCCGGCGATCGGGCCGGCGAACATGCCGGCGTGGACGGTCTCCGCGCTCGCCACGCCGGGCGCCCACAGGCCGCCGAACCGTCCGGGTGCGGTGCCGCCGAGGGTGGTCACGGCCAGCGTCCCGCCGATTCCCGCGCCCGTCGCGGCCAGGAACTTTCTGCGATTGAGGGTGGTCACGGCCTGATCATATGTGATCCGGACGACGTGGTATTTCGACCGAGCACTTCCGAGGGTTGAGCGCTGGCACTCGCATGTATAGAGTGCTAGGTGGTACCGAGCAGGTTCCGGCACCCGCGACGACGGGACCATGTGAGGCACCATCGATCTGACAACATCAACCCGCACCCGGGGCACGGGTGTGAAAACCACTGAAAGTGGAGGGCTCATCGTGGCGAGCGTGAACATCAAGCCGCTCGAGGACCGGATCCTCGTCAAGACCAACGAGGCGGAGACTACGACTGCCTCCGGCCTGGTCATCCCCGACACGGCGAAGGAGAAGCCCCAGGAGGGCACCGTCATCGCTGTGGGCCCGGGCCGCTGGGACGAAGACGGGGATAAGCGTATCCCCGTTGATGTCGCTGAGGGCGACGTCGTCGTCTACAGCAAGTACGGCGGCACCGAGATCAGCTTCAAGGGTGAGGACTTCCTCATCCTGTCGGCACGCGACGTGCTCGCGGTCGTCGGCAAGTAAGGGCTCCGCTCAACGGCGTAACGCCCCTGCGCATTCCCGCCCCGGGGTGCCGTCTCGCGACGGCCCCGGGGCGGTGTGCGTGACACGTCCGGCACGAGGCCGGCCGCTGACACCGTTTGCGAACGGTCGGCGGCCCCCGTGGCCGGGGCCAGAGAGGTGAGGAGACCATGGCCAAGCAAATCGAGTTCAATGAAAACGCCCGCCAGGCGATCGAGCGCGGTGTCGACACGCTGGCGGACACCGTCAAGGTGACGCTGGGTCCGCGCGGCCGGCACGTCGTGCTCGCCAAAGCATTCGGCGGCCCGACCATCACGAACGACGGCGTCGCGATCGCGCGCGAGATCGATGTTGAGGACCCGCTCGAGAACCTCGGCGCCCAGTTGGTCAAGTCGGTGGCGACCAAGACCAACGACGTCGCGGGCGACGGCACCACCACCGCGACGGTGCTCGCGCAGGCCGTCGTCTCCGGCGGCATCCGCAATCTGGCCGCCGGGGCCAATCCTGTCGCGCTGGGCGCGGGAATCGCCAGGGCCGGCGAACACGTGACGCAGGCGCTCCTCGACGCGGCGCGCCCGGTAGAGGGACGTGAGGCGATCTCCAAGGTCGCCACCGTGTCCTCGCGTGACGAGGAGATCGGCGCCATGGTCGGCGAGGCGATGACCGTCGTCGGCTCCGACGGCGTGGTCACGGTCGAGGAGTCGGGGACGCTGCAGACCGATCTTGAGGTGACCGAGGGCGTCCAGTTCGACAAGGGATTCCTGTCGCCGTACTTCGTGACCGACGTCGAGGAGCAGGAGGCGGTCCTCGAGAACCCCTACATCCTGCTGTTCCGGGAGAAGATCGGTTCGCTGCCCGACCTGCTCCCGCTGTTGGAGAAGATCGCCGAGAGCGGCAGGCCGCTGCTCATCATCGCCGAGGACGTCGAGGGGGAGGCTCTGTCGACCCTCGCGGTCAACGCCATCCGCAAGACGCTCAAGGCCGTCGCGGTCAAGGCGCCGTTCTTCGGCGACCGGCGCAAGGCCTTCCTCGACGACCTCGCGGTCGTCACCGGCGGGCAGGTCATCACCGCTGATGTGGGGTTGACGCTGCAGTCCGCCGAGCTGTCCATGCTCGGCACCGCCCGGCGCGTCGTCGTCGGTAAGAACGAGACGACGATGGTCGACGGCGCCGGATCCAAGGCCGACGTCGACACGCGTGTATCGCAGTTGCGTGCCGAAATGGAGGCATCGGACTCGGAGTGGGACCGCGAGAAGCTCGCTGAGCGGATCGCCAAGCTCGCGGGCGGTGTCGCGGTGATCCGGGTCGGCGCGGCGACCGAGACCGAGCTCAAGGAGCGCAAGCACCGCGTCGACGATGCGGTCGCGGCAGCCAAGGCCGCGGTCGAGGAGGGCGTCGTGCCCGGCGGCGGGAGCGCGCTCGTCGCGGCGTCGGCCGGGCTCAGGGAGCTTGCGGCCTCGGCGGGCGGCGACGAGGCCGTGGGCATCGACCTCGTGCGCAATGCGCTGACGGCACCGTTGTACTGGATCGCGAGCAACGCGGGCGTCGACGGGTCGGTCGTCGTCAACCAGGTCGCCGATCTGCAGGCGGGGCACGGTTTCAATGCCGCGACCCGCGAGTTCGGCGACCTCTTGGCCGACGGCATCATCGACCCGGTCAAGGTGACGCGGTCCGCCGTCGAGAACGCCACGTCGGTGGGGCGCATGGTGCTCACCACCGAGGGTGCCGTGGTCGACAAGCCCGAGGATGACGACGAGGCGGCCGACGGCCACCAGCACTGATCGGAAGGATCCGGCCGGACAGCGGCACCGGATCGAGCCGACGAACAGAGCCGGGGGGGGCGCGGCAACACGTGGGATGCGGGCCCCCCCGGGGAGTTTGGAGGTCTGATTTTTTTTTGGGTGAGGCAACCCCCCAC
>JAKDLE010000248.1 GCA_030453005.1 Pseudonocardia sp.
CCGCTCGGCGGCGTCGGCCAGCGCCACGAGCGTGGCGCCCGAGATACGGCCGGACGCGGGCGCGAGACCGACGTAGTTGCGGCCGTCGGCCTGCCTGTGGACGCCGACGTGGTCGATCGTCGCGGGCGGCGGGACCGGTGCCGGACCGTCGGCCAGCTTCCTGCCGAGATACTCGTCCTCGAGGACCCGGCGGAACTCCTCAGGGCCCCAGTCGGCGACCAGGAACTTCAGTCGGGCGCGGTGGCGCAGCCTGCGGTAGCCGTAGTCGCGGAACACCGAGACGACCCCGGCCCACACGTCGGGGACCTCGTCGAGCGGCACCCACGCGCCCAGCCGAACCGCGAGCTTCGGGTTGGTGGACAGGCCGCCGCCGACCCACAGGTCGAAGCCCGGGCCGTGCTCCGGGTGCTCGACGCCGACGAACGACACGTCGTTGATCTCGTGGGCGATGTCCTGCTGCCAGGAGATCGCCGTCTTGAACTTGCGCGGCAGGTTGGAGAACTCCGGGCTGCCGATGTAGCGGTCGTGGATCGCGCGCAGCGCCGGGGTGGGGTCGAGCTTGTCGCCCGCAGCGATGCCCGCGACGGGGGAGCCGAGCATGGCCCGCGGCGTGTCGCCGCAGGCCTCGGCGGTGGTCATGTCGAGGTCTTCGAGCCGCTTCCAGATCGCGGGCACGTCCTCGATCCGGATCCAGTGGTACTGGATGTTGTTCCGATCGGTGACGTCGGCGGTGTCGCGGGCGTAGGTCTGGGAGACCTCGCCGAGCGCGCGCAGCTGCTCGGTGGTCAGCGCCCCGCCGTCGATGCGGACCCGGAGCATGAAGTAGCGGTCGTCGAGCTCCTCGGGCTCCAGCACCGCGGTACGGCCGCCGTCGATGCCCTGGCGGCGCTGCGTGTAGAGGCCCCACCAGCGCATCCGGCCGCGCAGGTCGGCCGGGTCGATCGAGTCGAACCCGCCCTTGGCGTAGACGTTCTCGATGCGGGCGCGGACGTTGAGCCCGTCGTCGTCGCGCTTGGTGCGCTCGTTCGGGTTCAGGGGCTCGCGATGGCCGAGCTTCCACTGGCCTTCGCCGCGTCTGCGCTGCGCGGTCTTCTCGTGGGTGGTCTGCTCGTGGGACGCCGGGACGGGGGGCATAGCAGTGCCTCCGGGATCGGGCCGCGCTTCATCTCAGCGGCGGCACCGGGGGGATTGGACCTGGGGGGCGCGGGCGGCGTCAGCGACAGGTCGCGCTGCCCACGCGGTGCAGGTCGATGTGACGGCGGGCCACGAGGCGCATGGCCAGGGCAACCGACCCGCGGGTGGGGTCGGGCATCGGCGCGGTCACCCGCACAGCGTGCCATACCGGGGGTCGATGCACACAGATGCCGCCGAAACGCCCGCGGGACGGGCACCCCGCCTTCTAACCTGATCCCCATGTCCTCGAGCCTCATCGACCTCCGGACGCGCACCCGCGGGGCGCGTGTCTACCTGGCCGCCGGAGCCGTGCTGACGTGCCTCGTGGCGCTCGGCTGCGCTGCGGCGCTGCTATTCGGTCCCGACGAACCGGCGGTGCGGATCGCCGCCGGTTCGGCCGTGCTGGTGCTGCTCGTCGTCGTGGCCGCGGTGTGGCGCACCCGACGCAGGCAGGTGCGCACGCTCGGCGTCGACCACGAGGGGATCCGGCTGCTGAACCACCGGGGACGCGTCCTGTCCGGCTTCGCGTGGGGCGACCTCGCAGGCGTCGGCCTGCTGACGAACGAGGCCGTCCGCCAGCGGCGGCTGTCCGCCCGAGGCGGACTGTTCGAGATGCCGTCGATGGTCTGGGTGCCGACCTGGCTCGAGCTCCACCCGGCCGGGCCCGACGCGGTCCGGCGCCACCCCGAGCTGACCGCGGCCTGGGAGCTCGGACGGCGGCAGCGGTGGCTCGTCGCGATCGGGTCCGGCCCGGGCCAGTCCTTCGAGGTGGTCGGCGAGCACGTCCGGCGGTGGCGACCGGAGCTGTGGCGCGGCCACCGCGAGGGCTCGGTCCTGTCCGGGTGACCGCGGGCCGGCACACTGGACTCCCGTGCCGCCCTTCGGAATCTACGTCCACGTGCCGTTCTGCGCGGCCCGCTGCGGCTACTGCGACTTCAACACCTACACCGCCTCGGAACTGGACGGCAGCGGCGCGTCCCCGGACGGCTGGCTCGACGCCGTGCGCCGCGAGCTCGACCGTGCCGCCGCCGTCGTGGGGCGGCGGCCCGTCGACACCGTGTTCGTCGGCGGGGGCACGCCCTCGCTGCTCGGCGCCGACCGCCTCGGCGTCGTCCTCGGGGCGGTGCGCGACACCCTCGGCCTCGCCCCCGGCGCGGAGGTCACCACCGAGTCCAACCCGGAGTCGACGTCGCCGGAGTTCTTCGCGGGCCTCGTCGACGCCGGGTTCACGCGGGTGTCGCTGGGCATGCAGTCGGCCGCGCCGCACGTGCTGGCCGTCCTCGACCGCCGCCACACCCCCGGCCGCGCCGTCGACGCCGCCCGCGAGGCCCGCGCGGCGGGGCTCGCGCACGTCAACCTCGACCTGATCTACGGGACGCCCGGGGAGACCGACGACGACCTGGCGGCCTCGCTCGACGCCGTCCTCGACGCCGGGGTGGACCACGTGTCCGCCTACTCGCTGATCGTCGAGGACGGCACGGCGATGGCGCGTCGGGTGGCCCGTGGCGAGCTGCCCGCCCCCGACGACGACGTGGCCGCCGCCCGCTACGAGCTGATCGACGACCGGCTCACGGCGGCGGGCCTGGGCTGGTACGAGGTCTCCAACTGGGCGGCGACGGCGGCGGCCGAGTGCAGGCACAACCTGGGCTACTGGCTCGACGGCGACTGGTGGGGGCTCGGGCCGGGCGCCCACTCCCACCTCGACGGCGCGCGCTGGTGGAACGTCAAGCACCCCGCCCGCTACGCCGCCGTCCTCGGGGCGGGGGAGTCGCCGGAGGCGGGTCGCGAGGAGCTGACGGCGGCCGAGCGGCACACCGAGCGGGTGATGCTGCGGCTGCGCCTCGCGTCCGGCCTGCCCCTGGACCTGCTCGACGACGCGGGTCGCGCAGCGGCCGCCCGCGCCGCCGACGACAGACTGCTGCGGGTGGCGGGGGACCGTGCGGTCCTCACCCGCCGCGGCCGCCTGCTCGCCGACGGCGTCGTGCACGCCCTGCTCGCCGCAACCCCGGTGTGACGGCGGAGAGCGGATGCCCACCCACGACCGCGGGAGAGACCCACGATGCCCGCGTGATGAGCGCGGTGTCCCCTCCGGACGGGCGCTACGACCGGATCAGCTCGGCCACGCCGTCGGAGTCGGGGACGATGTGTCGGATTCCGGTGACGTCGGCGAACGCGCTGTCGGCGGACACCACCGCGGTGGCCCCCGCGGTGATCGCGGTGGCGATCAGGACGGCGTCGAAGGCGCCGAGCGGCGGATGCGCCCGGAAGGTCCGCAGCCCGGCACGGAGGCCCCGTTCATCGATGGTCAGCAGTGGGCCGAGGAGGTCGGTGAACGACTCGGCGAGCTCGGCGGCGTCGGCACGAGTCCGTCTGCGGGCGCGGATGTGCGCGAACTCCTGGAGAACCTCCGGCGTGGTGGTGCACAGGATCGTGCCGGCCCCGGCCGCGGACAGGAGCCGTCGGCAGGGCTCCTGGAATCGGTGCTGATCACCGACGGAGTAGACCAGCACCGTGGTGTCGAGCACCATCACGACCGGCGCGCCCGCAGCTCGTCGAGTTCTGTACGCAGCTCGTCGGGTGGGCCGACGCTCATCGTGGGCGCGGCGAGGATGGTGCTCAGGGCTGCTGACCGGCGGGCGGGCGTCGACGGCAGGCCGCGGTCGATCGCGTCACGCACCACGGCGGCGACGGACACCCCACGCGCTCTCGCGAGCGATGCCACCCGCTGGTAGCGCTCCTCGTCGAGGAGGATCTGCAGGCGGTGATCCAGCACACAGCTACAGTAGCATGTGCATGTCGTGCGTCACATCCCGCTCTCCGGAGCATGCGGCCGCGACGGCGCCGTCGATGAGCACGCCCACACTCGACGCGCCACCCTGTGCCGTCCGAGCGCCTAGACTCTGGGGAGGATGGACGGGGGTATCGCGTGAACGCCGACGAGCGTCGATTCGCCGTGCTGCGCGCGATCGTCGCCGACTACGTGTCCACGCAGGAGCCCGTCGGCTCGAAGATGATCGTGGAGCGGCACAACCTCGGTGTCTCCAGCGCCACCGTGCGCAACGACATGGCCGCGCTGGAGGAGGACGGGCTCATCGCCCAACCCCACACCAGCGCGGGCCGGATCCCCACCGACAAGGGCTACCGCCTGTTCGTCGACCGGTTGGCGCAGGTCAAGCCGTTGTCGATGCCGGAGAAGCGCGCCGTCATCGCCTTCCTCGACGGCGCCGTCGACCTCGACGACGTGATGCGGCGCAGCGTCCGGCTCCTGGCCCAGCTCACCCGGCAGGTCGCCGTGGTGCAGTACCCCACGCTGACGCGGTCCACGGTGCGGCACTGCGAGGTCGTGGCGCTCACCCCCGCCCGGCTGATGCTGGTGCTGATCACCGACTCCGGCCGTGTCGACCAGCGGGTCGTCGACCTGGGCGACGTCCTCGCCGACGACGACGTCGCGCAGATCCGCGCGCTGGTCAACCACGCGCTCGTGGGCAGGCCGCTCGCGGCCGCGTCGGTGGCCGTGGCCGACCTGCCCGCCACCGCACCCGCCGAGCTGCGCGCGGTCGTCACCACCGTGGCCACCGTGCTCATCGAGACGCTCGTCGAGCACCCGGAGGAACGCCTGGTGCTGGGCGGCACCGCCAACCTCACCCGCAACGTCGCCGACTTCCCCGGCTCGCTGCGCACGGTGCTGGAGGCGCTGGAGGAGCAGGTCGTGGTGCTCAAGCTGCTCGCCTCCGCGCAGGACCCGGGTACCGTCACCATCCGGATCGGCGAGGAGAACGAGGCCGCCGAGATGCGTGACACCTCGGTACTGTCGATCGGCTACGGAGCAGGCACGGTGCTCGGCGGAATGGGTGTGGTCGGGCCCACACGGATGGACTACCCCGGCGGTATCGCGGCGGTGCACGCCGTCGCCCGTTACGTGGGTGAGATCCTGGCCGGACGCTAGGACACCTCCACCCGACTATCGAGAAGGACTACGCCCAACGTGGCACGGGATTACTACGGGAGCCTGGGCGTCGCGAGTGACGCCGGGACCGACGAGATCAAGCGGGCCTACCGCAGGCTGGCCCGGGAGCTGCATCCGGACGTCAACCCGGATCCGGCGGCACAGGAGCGGTTC
Organism: Pseudonocardia sp.; assembly: GCA_030453005.1. GTDB lineage: Bacteria > Actinomycetota > Actinomycetes > Mycobacteriales > Pseudonocardiaceae > Pseudonocardia. The sequence goes on from JAKDLE010000248.1 coordinate 5,294, forward strand.
GCCGAGGTCAGCGCCGCGTACGAGGTGCTCTCCGATCCGGAGAAGCGGCGCATCGTCGACCTCGGCGGCGATCCGCTGGGCAACGGCGGCG
>JAKDLE010000249.1 GCA_030453005.1 Pseudonocardia sp.
GCGGCCGACGGGCGAGGGCTGTGGGGTCACGGCCCGAGCCTGCCGCCGATCGCCCGCGCGGAACCGGTGAATGCGCAGGCTGTGGACTACTCGGCGGGGTTGTGGACGGCCGGGGACTCCCGGTGGGGCGGGTGCGGGCCCGGGCGTACACTCGTTGCGCACCCTGGACTCAGGGTGACTTCGCGCGCTCGTGTACCCCGAGACTCCGCCCTGCGGTCGTCGGCGGGGAACGGCGGACGGGCGGTCCCGCTGATCGTGTGCGGGTCCGGCCGCCGCCGCGACGCCAGGGCGGTACCGCCGACCGGCGCTCCGCGCAACCGCGTGCGCGGCCGCCGAGCGGCTGCGCCTGACCGAGAGGTGAGCACCGGCCATGGCCGTCGTCACCATGAAGCAGCTGCTCGACAGCGGCGTGCACTTCGGGCACCAGACCCGACGCTGGAACCCGAAGATGAAGCGCTACATCCTCACCGAGCGCAACGGCATCTACATCATCGACCTGCAGCAGACGCTGTCCTACATCGACCGGGCCTACGAGTTCGTGCGCGAGACCGTCGCGCACGGCGGCACGATCATGTTCGTGGGCACCAAGAAGCAGGCGCAGGAGGCCATCGCCGACGAGGCGGGCCGCGTCAACATGCCGTACGTCAACCAGCGCTGGCTGGGCGGCATGCTCACCAACTTCCAGACCGTGCACAAGCGCCTCCAGCGCATGAAGGAGCTGGAGGCGATGGAGCAGACGGGGGGCTTCGAGGGTCGCACCAAGAAGGAGATCCTCATGCTCACACGCGAGAAGACGAAGCTGGAGAAGACCCTCGGCGGCATCCGCGACATGACCCGCGTCCCGAGCGCGGTGTGGATCGTGGACACCAAGAAGGAGCACATCGCCGTCGGTGAGGCCCGCAAGCTGGGCATTCCGGTCGTCTCCATCCTGGACACCAACTGCGATCCCGATGAGGTCGACTTCCCGATCCCGGGCAACGACGACGCGATCCGCTCGGCCGCGCTGCTCACCAAGGTCGTCGCGCAGGCGGCCGCCGACGGTCTGATGCAGCGCTCCGCCCGGGCGCGTGGCGGCGACGGCACCGAGGAGAAGCCGACGGCCGACGAGCCGCTGGCCGAGTGGGAGCAGGAGCTGCTCGCCGGCGGCAACAGCACCGCGGGCTCCGACGGCGCGAGCCTGACGGCCACCGGGGCCGCTCCCGAGGCGCCGAACCCGGCCGTCGAGCCTGCCCCGGCCAGCACCAGCAACGGCACGCAGCAGACCGCCAGCTGACACCGCGTCACCGCCCCGGGCCCCACGGCCCGGGGCGGTGCCGGTCGCGCTCCTCTGACCAGCAGCGCCCCTACCGCGAAGGACGAAGAGACCCACCATGGCGAACACAGGAACGCCGAAGTACGGCGCCGCCGACGTCAAGAAGCTCCGTGATCTCACCGGGGCAGGCATGATGGACTGCAAGAAGGCGCTCGAGGCGGCCGAGGGCAACATCGAGGAGGCCGTCGAGGCGCTGCGTGAGAAGAGCGCGAAGTCTGTCGACAAGCGCGCCGAGCGCACCACGGCCAACGGCCTCGTCGCCGCGGCAGGTGGCACGATGATCGAGCTCAACAGCGAGACCGACTTCGTGGCGAAGAATCCGGAGTTCCAGCAGCTCGCGGCCAGCATTCTGCAGGTGGCCGACGACGAGCGGCCTGCCGACCTGGACGCGTTGAAGGGTGCACCGCTCGACGGCGGCACGGTACTCGACGCCGTGCAGGCGCTGTCCGGGCGCATCGGCGAGAAGCTGCAGCTCAAGCGCTACGTCCACCTCGACGGCCCGGTGGCGCTCTACCTGCACCGCCGGGCCTCCGACCTGCCGCCCGTCATCGGGGCACTGGTCGCCTACGACGGCGCCGACACCGACACCGCGCGCAGCGTTGCGATGCACGTCGCGGCGGCCCACCCGCGCTACACCAGCCGCGACGAGGTGCCTGCCGACGTGCTCGACGCGCAGCGTCGTGAGGCGGAGGACACCGCCAAGGAGGAGGGCAAGCCGGAGCAGATCGTGCCGCGGATCGTCGATGGCAAGATCAAGAAGTTCTACTCCGACTCGGTCCTGCTCGAACAGGTCTCCGTGCTCGACGAGTCGAAGACCTCCGTGAAGGCGCTGCTCGACGCGGCAGGCGTCACGGTCAAGACGTTCGCGCGCTTCGAGGTCGGCCAGGCCTGATGACCGAGCCCGCCACCGCCGTCCCCCGTGCTGGATTCCGTCGAGTGCTGCTCAAGCTCGGCGGGGAGATGTTCGGGGGCGGCGGTGTCGGCGTCGACCCCGAGGTGGTCGAGGCGGTCGCCCGACAGATCGCCGAGGTGGTGTCCTCGGGCGCGCAGGTGGCCGTCGTCATCGGTGGCGGCAACTTCTTCCGCGGCTCCGAGCTGCAGGAACGCGGTATGGAGCGCTCCCGGGCCGACTACATGGGCATGCTCGGCACCGTCATGAACTGCCTGGCGCTGCAGGACTTCCTGGAGCGTGAGCACCACATCGACACGCGCGTGCAGACGGCCATCACGATGGGGCAGGTCGCGGAGGCCTACATCCCGCGCCGCGCGATCCGGCACCTGGAGAAGGGCCGCGTGGTCATCTTCGGCGCGGGCGTCGGCATGCCGTACTTCTCCACCGACACCGCGGGTGCCCAGCGCGCCCTGGAGATCGGTGCCGAGGCGCTGCTGCTGGCGAAGGGCGTCGACGGCGTGTTCACCGCCGACCCGAAGCTCGACCCCGGCGCGAAGCTCTACGAGGAGATCACCCACCGCGAGGTGCTGGAGCAGGGACTCAAGGTCGCCGACGCCACCGCGTTCAGCCTCTGTATGGACAACAGGATGCCGATCATCGTGTTCAACCTGCTCATCGAGGGCAACATCGCCCGTGCGGTGCGGGGTGAGAGGATCGGCACGCTGGTCAGCACGCCCGGGGAAAGGTAGGTACGTCGTGATCGACGAGACGCTCTTCGACGCCGAGGAGAAGATGGAGAAGGCCGTCTCCGTCGCGAAGGACGACCTCGCCTCGGTGCGCACCGGGCGGGCCACGCCGAACATGTTCGCCCGCGTCGCCGTCGACTACTACGGTGCGATGACCCCGATCAACCAGCTCGCGTCGATCAACGTGCCCGAGGCCCGCATGGTCGTGATCAAGCCCTACGACGCGAGCTCGCTCAGGGCGTTGGAGAAGGCGATCCGCGACTCCGACCTCGGGCTCAACCCGAGCAACGACGGGCAGATCATCCGCGTGGTCGTCCCCCAGCTGTCCGAGGAACGCCGTCGCGACATGGTGAAGGTGGCCCGCGGCAAGGGCGAGGACGCCCGCATCACCGTGCGCACCGTGCGCCGCAAGGCGATGGAGGAGCTCGGCCGCATCGCCAGGGACGGCGAGGCGGGTGAGGACGAGGTGGCCCGCGCCGAGAAGGAGCTGCAGGGCACCGTCGACAGGTACGTCCACCAGATCGACGAGCTGGTGAGACACAAGGAGACCGAACTGCTCGAAGTCTGAGCCCGTGCCCACCCCTGCCTTCGGCAAACCGCCGGTGCCGACCGGCGACCTGCCCTACGCGCCCCCGCGCAGGGTGGGCGACGCACGGAACGGCTTGCCGGTGTCACCGGGTGAGCCTGCTGCGGCTCGCGTGCCGCGCCGGGCGCGCCTGGGGCGCAACCTGATCGCCGCGATCGCGGTCGGCGTCGGGATGGGCGCGATCATCCTGTCGTCGCTGCTGTTCGTCCGGCAGTTCTTCGTGGTCGTGCTCGCGGTGTCGGTGGCCGTCGCCACCTGGGAGTTGGCGGGCGCGTTGCGCCGCGGCGCGGGCATCGAGGTGCCGCTGCCGGTGCTGCTGGTCGGCGGGCAGGCGATGATCTGGCTGTCGTGGCCGTTCGGTACCGCCGGGCTCGCCGCGTCCTTCGGTCTGACGATGGTGGCGGCGTTCCTGTGGCGGATGCGGGGCGGTGCGTCGCACTACGTCCGCGACGTCACGGCCACGGTGTTCACCGCCGCCTACGTGCCCCTGTGCTGCGGGTTCGCCGTGCTCATGACGGTGGCGCCGGACGGGATCGGGCGCGTCCTGACGTTCATGCTGCCGGTGGTGGCCTCCGACGTCGGCGGCTACGCGGCGGGCGTACTGGCCGGGCGGCATCCGATGGCGCCCACGATCAGCCCCAAGAAGTCCTGGGAGGGTTTCGCCGGATCGCAGGTCGCGGGCATGGCCACCGGGGCGTTCTGCGTGGTGATGTTCCTCGGCGGGCCGTGGTGGGCGGGCGTGCTCACGGGGTCGCTGCTGGTCGTCTCCGGCACCCTGGGCGACCTCGTCGAGTCGATGATCAAGCGGGACCTCGGGATCAAGGACATGGGCAACCTGCTGCCCGGGCACGGCGGACTGATGGACCGCCTCGACTCGATGCTGCCCACCGCCGTGGTGGCCTGGCTCCTGCTCACCATCCTGGTTCCGTGACCAGGACGATCCCGAGCCCGAACCTCTGGAACCACCCCGAGGTCTACGCGCAGGAGAACGCCGCCCAGGACGTGGACGGGGCCATCTGGCAGGCGCTGCGCGAGGAGGCGCCCTGGACGGGCGCCGACGTGCTCGACGTGGGCTGCGGCGACGGCTTCCACCTGCCGGTCTTCGCACGCGAGGCCGCGTCGGTCACCGGTGTGGAGCCGCACCCGCCGCTCGTGCGCAGGGCGCGCCGGCGGGGGCTGCGGGTGCTGGAGGCGGGCGCGGAGGCGCTGCCGCTGCCCGACGCCTCGGTCGACCTGGTGCACGCCCGCACCGCGTACTTCTTCGGGCCGGGCTGCGAGCCGGGCCTCGTGGAGGCACAGCGCGTGCTGCGGCCCGGGGGAGCGATCGCGATCGTCGACCTCGACGCCACCGTCGACCCCTACGGCAGCTGGATGCGCACCGACATCCCGCACTACGACCCGGTGCGGGCCGAGCGGTTCTTCGAGCGTCTCGGCTTCACGACGCGCCGGATCGCCACCCGGTGGGAGTTCCCCGACCGCGCCACGCGCGACGCCGTGCTGCGCATCGAGTTCTCCCCCGCGGTGGCCGATCGGGCGATCGCGGCCACCCCCGGGCTGACGCTGCCGGTGGGCTACCGCCTACACGTGCGCCGCCGCCCGGATCCCCGTCGCCCGGATCCCCGCCGCCGGGACCTCAGCCCAGAATCAGCTGCCCGCCTTCGACGGTGACGGGGCGGGGCGTCAGGCCGGACTCGGCCGGTCCGTTGAGCACGTTGCCTGCGAGGTCGAAGCGGCTCCCGTGGCACGGGCAGACGATCTCCGCGCCCTCGACGGAGCCGACGTTGCAGCCCTGGTGCGGGCACACCGAGGAGAAGGCGGCGAAGCTGCCCTCGGTGGCCTGGGTGACC
>JAKDLE010000250.1 GCA_030453005.1 Pseudonocardia sp.
AGGAAGCCGTCACCGCCTCGACGGCATGACATGACCGCTACCTGCGCCTGGGGCGGGTACTGGCCTGTCGCTCGCGGCACGGCTGATCCAGCATGTCCCCGGCGCCCCATCGGCTGGAGGTAGTCGTGTCCATCTCAGTGCTCGGTATGTCGGTGTCGCTCGACGGGTTCATCGCCGGACCCGACGACTTCCTCGGTGGCGACGACGGCCAGCGGCTGCACAGCTGGTTCACCCGGGACGGGGGGTTCGTCCCCCCGACCGGGCCTGCCGGGGGCCTGGTCGCGGAATGGGCTGCGGCGGGCGCGGTCGTCACGGGTCGGCGGACCGCCGAGCTGATGGACCACTGGGGCGGCGACCACGGTGGGGCCCCGATCTTCGTGGTCAGCCACCGTCCGCCCGGTCCGGCCGCCCGCTGGGGCTATCCGGATGTGCACTACCTGACGGGGGTCGCCGACGCGATGAAGCAGGCGAAGGCGGCGGCCGGGGACCGTCATGTCGAGGTACGCGGCGGCTACATCGGGGCGCGCGCCATCGAGGCCGGGGTGCTCGACGAGATCCAGATACACCAGGTCCCGGTGCTGCTCGGCCGCGGCAGGCGGCTGTTCGAGGAACTGTCCGCACCCGTCGAGCTGGACATCGTGCGGGTGATCGACACCCCCGACGCGACCCACATCCGGTACCGCGTCCGCCGCTGATCCGTGGCGGCAAGCCCGAGCAACCAGGCAGGCCCGAGGACCTATCGGCCCCGCAGCGCCAGCACGACTACGCCGGAGTCCAGCACGGTGGTGCCTGCGGGGGTGAAGACGGCGGTGAGATCCGCGCGGTGCAGCAGGTCCTGCCGGTTGCCGCCGACGAGCACGGGATGGATCCACAGGTGCAGCTCGTCGAGCAGGCCGTGCGCGGTGAGCGTGCGGGCGATGGGACCGAAGCCGTGCATGAGGACGTCGCCGCCGGGTGCGGCGCGCAGGGCCCGCACGGCGTCGACGAGGTCGCCGTCGAGCACGCAGGCCCCGGACCAGGCGGCGGGGCAACCGCCGAACCCCTCGGGGACGACCTCGTGGGCGGGTGCGCGGTAGAGGCTGCTCGGTTCCACGCGGCGTCTGTCGTCGACCGACGGGGGAGACGCCTGCGATCCGGTGCCGGGGACGTCGGAGCGGCCGTGGCTGCGGCGGTTCGTCGCGATGCGCCGGCAGCAGGCCTCGACCAGGATGATGGAGTGCACGGGCATGGTTTCCTCCGGTGGGGTCCGGCCGGAGTGACCGGGTGACCTCGACGACCGTGCCGGCCGGCGGGCCGGTGGGGCAGAGATCGATGTCCGCGGCGCGCGATGACGAACGTCATCGGTGCCGGGCCACCGCGGAACGTCGACGAGGACGACGTCGGCGTGTTGCCGACCATGCGCCGAACATCAGACCGGACTGCGCGTCACTCGGGGCCTCGGAGGTCGTCGACCTGTCACCGCGATGCCGAGTCGCCTCGTATCGCCTTCGCGGTGTCGTTGGGGTCGTAGTCCTCGGGAACGCCCGGGACGAGGATGATGTCGCCATGGCTGTGTCGGGAGCGCAGGGGTGCGATCTCCCGGTAGGCGGGTGACTCCCACCAGGTTCGCGCCTCGTCGATCCCGGGAAAGCCGATGATCACGACGTGTCCGGCCCAGGCGCCCTCCTTCACCTCGGGCGTCGCGCCGTGGACGAGGAAGCGGCCGCCGAAGGGCTCGAACGTGGCGGTGATGCGCTCGATGTAGTCGGCGATCTCCGGGTGCGGGTCGACGTCGTGCAGGTGGGCGATGGCGTAGGCGGTCACCGGGGCTCCGATCTGTCGAGCGGCTCTGTGCGGGTGTGGGTCGGCCGCACGTGTCATCCCGGGACCCGGCCGAGGAAGCCGCGCACGTCGTGGATCCGGCCGCCCTGGTCGAGAACCGCGACGTCGAAGCCGATGACGATTGGTTCGCCGCCGACCGGACCGAGCCCCCCACTGGAACCGGAGCTGGTCGTGGTCGGAGTCGACTTCGCCGACGGGGGAGAGTTCCAGGTGCCCAGGTAGGCCTGCACGACCTCCCGGGCGGTGCTGCCGGTCGTGGTGCTGCTGTCGGTTGTCATGGGTCTCTCCCTCGGTTGCCTCGGTCTCGATGTCGGACACGACTCTGGTCGAGTGCGAGCACCGTGGCGATTACCTCCGACGTCATGGTCCAGGCGACAGGCGTGGCGGTGCGTCGCCTGAGCCGGCTGGAGCTGTCGAACCCGGCCGGGGTCAGCACGCGACACGTCAGCTTCGTGGAGAACGCGCGCTTCTCGAGCCCCCGACTCTGTTGGTTCCCCCGGTGAGCGACGCGAAGCGGGCGATGGCGTCGGTGACGGCGTGGAATCGCAGGGAGTGGAAGAAGTCGAAGTTGTGCCCGGTTCCGGGCAGCTCCGCGTAGACGACCGGCTGCCGGGAGACCGTGCGGAGTCGCGCGGCGAACCCGCGGGCGTCCTCGGCCAGGACCAGGGTGTCCAGGGAGCCGTGGATGATCAGGAAGGGTGGGGCGTCGGGGTTGATGCAGTGCTGTGGCGAGGTCGGCCCCGGGCGCCGGTCACCGACATCGCCGTAGTAGCCGTAGAGCCCGATGACGCCGCGGACCGGGGTGCCGGACAGGGCGGCGGTCGCGGCCAGGTACGCACCCGAGGAGCCGCCTGCCACGAAGATGGTGTCGGGGCTTCCGCCGAAGCCGGGCGCGTTGGTGCGGGCCCAGGCCACGGCGGCGCGGGCGTCGGCGAGCTGGTCGTGGTAGCCGGTCCGGGACAGGCGGTAGTCGGCGCTGACGCAGACCCAGCCCTGGGCGGCCAGCCGGTAGAGCAGCGCGTGCGCGCCGAGCATCCTGCTGCCCATCCTGAACGCGCCTCCGTGCAGGTAGACCAGCACCGGGGCGTCGGTGCGCCGGCGGCGGCGGGACAGGTACACGTCGAGCCGGTTCCCGCGCCGGGCCGGGCCGTAGCGGCGGTTGCGGATCCGGCGCACGTCGGGTCGCCACGCGAGGATCGGCACAGCAGGATCAGCGCCAGCAGGACCACGTCCACGACGCCGACGCCGGCGACCGCCCACCACAGGGGGCTGCCCAGCTGCGGGCGGGTCAGCGTCGCGGTCGTGCCGACCAGCAGCCAGCACAGGCCCAGGATCGGTTGCTCGTTGATGAGCCACCCGAGGGCGAACTGCAGGTTGAACGGGGTGGAGTGACGTGGCAGCGGCGGGTGCAGCGCCACCGCGGCGCACAGCCCGACGAGCAGCGCGGTGCTCAGTGCGCCGATCATCGGTCCCTCCCCGGTTTCGAGCACTACGATCGTCGTCAACGATAGACTACTATCGTAGTGGATGCACGGAGGTTCGGATGTCCAGACGAGGCGACATCGCGCAGGCGGCGATGGAACTGGTCGCCGAGGGCGGGGGCCACGCGCTGACCCACCGCCGGATCGACCGGCGGCTCGACCTGCCGGAGGGAACGACGTCGAACCATGCGCGCACCCGCCGCGATCTCATGCTGATGGTGGTCCAAAAGGTCGCCGACATCGCGTACCTGCGCGCGCCCGACGCGCCGCTGCCACGCACGATCGCGGAGGCCGTCGCGCAGCTGACCGCGGCGTTCGAGGACGTCGTGGCCCGCGGCGTCGACACGCGCGCGCGGATGGCGCTGACCATCGACTGCCTCCACGACCCCGAACTGCATGCCCTGCTCACCACCGACTCGCCGGTCCGCGCCACCGTGCTCGAGCAGGCCCGGCGGCTGCTCGACGGGCTGGGGGTACCCGACAGCCGGGAACGCGCCGTCGACCTCGTCGGCATCATGAACGGCCTGTTCTACGACCGGCTGGTCGGCAACGGCGTACACGGCACGCCCGTCGACGCGGGCGCGGTGCTGACGGCCTGGCTCACCGGGGTGAGCACCTGAGGTTTCGGGCCCCTGTGAGGCACTCCGCAACCCGGTGGTCGTCGCGGGGTCAGCGGGCCCAGCCCGGCCGCCCCTCGACGGCCGCGATCGATGGGTCGCCAACTCGTGGGCCCCGGTCGGCGCGTCCGCGCTCCAGCCTGTGCTCGACACCGTCGCTTCTTGTACGTTCGACGTACTCGATCACGCTGGCCGCAGAGGGGGTTCGATCCGTGAACGGGAGCGCAGGCCGCGGTATCGACCCCGGGCCGAGGTGGGCCGTGCTGGCGGCCCGCGTCCGGGTGCCGATGCTCGTCCTGGGTGTGGCGCTCATTGTGGTGGCGTCGTTGCTGCCCACGACCACGGTCGTGCTCCCCGTCGCGTTCGCGCTACTGGCGATCGGCTACGCCTGCTATCTGCGGGTGGGCACGGTGACCGCGGAGCCGAGGACGGTCGCACCACCCGTCCGGGGCAGATGGGTGCCGATCAACAGCCCTGCCGACAAGGTCCCGAGCCACGGCCTGCACGCCTACGGTCAGACATACGCGATCGACCTGGTGCACCAGCCCGAGGGCGAATGGAAGCCCGAGCTGGGGTGGCGCGGGCCGCACACCCGCCCACCGGAGCGCTACCCCGGGTTCGGCGTGCCCGTGCTGGCACCTACGCCGCCGTCGCGCACCGGCGTCGGGGCTCGGTCCCCGTGACGGTGGGGATCACGTCACGCGTGGCGAGAAGGTCGGGGAATGCGGCAACTCGGGCAACACCAGCGAGCCGCACGTGCACTTCCAGCTGATGGACCGGCCGGGCATCCTGCGGGCGGCCGGTCTCCCGTTCCGGTTCGTCGGGGCCGAGTCGGACGACGGTGCCCAGGTCGACCTGCCCAGGAACGGGCGCGCCTTCCACGCGTGCCCGTCCGAGAGATGACAGGTCCGTACCCGTTCTGCGGCGGGGCGGAGCGCGGCGCGGACGCACTGTCGATGAGGTGGTCGTCATCGAGGTCGCCGGGTGTGAAGGTCGAGCCCGGCGTAGTGAGCCTCGCTCCCCGTATAGCTCCCTGTAGCCCGTCGGTCAGAGCCGATCAAGGCACTGATCTGGTGCCCCCAACTTGGCATTTTGCGAACCCGAATGTGCAGGTCAGCGGCGTGCGATTCGCTGTGAGGGCTGCTCACGCCAAGGTCAGGCGCGGCGGATACCGAGCGCAGTTCCCGGGTGGCGCTGACCGCGCGTGGGTACGATCACCTCCCCCCGTGCCAGCATCAAGATCGAGTTTGGCCGCAACGCGACCACCCATGGGGCAGGCGACGTGCTTCACGCGGTGACAGGATCGCAACATGCACGGCGCAGACATCGATTGGGAGCGGATCCGCCCCTACGGGCGGCCGGCGAGCAGATCGAACGCCTTCGAGGAGCTGTCGTCGACCCTCATCCGCCGTGGCGCGGTCGAGTGGCCGGTCGGTACGCAGTTCCAGCGGTTCGGCAACCC
>JAKDLE010000251.1 GCA_030453005.1 Pseudonocardia sp.
ATCGACGACGCGTAGTTGCCGGCGCCGACGAACGCGAGCTGCACGGGCCGCCCGGTCACCGGCCGCGCGGGCCGCCCGGCCGGGACGGTCCGGACCGGGTCGGCCACCGGGACGGCGGACGCGTCGGCGTGGGCGTACCGGAACAGCACCGCCACGGCCTTGCGCTCGCCCGCGTTCAGCGCCGAGTAGGTCGCCACGGCGTCGTCGAACTCCGCGACGTGGCTGACCAGTGGCGCGACGGCGAGCCGGCCGCGTGCGAGGAGGTCGAGCACGCAGTCGAGGTTGCGCCGTTCGGTCCAGCGGACGTAGCCGATCGGGTAGTCGCGTCCCTCCAGCTCGTAGGACGGGTCGTAGCGGCCGGGCCCGTAGGAGCGGGAGAACCGGACGTCGAGCTCCTTCTCGTAGTAGGCGTTCCAGGGCAGGTCGAGGCGGCACTTGCCGATGTCGACGACCCGCCCGCGATCACGCGAGAGTGCCGCGGCGAGCTCGACGGGCGCGTTGCTGCTTCCGCCTGCGGCCAGGTAGACCTGGTCGACCCCGTGCCCTCCGGTGAGACCGGCGACCGCGGCGTCCACGACCCCCGCACCGGGGTCGGCGCACACGAGCGCGCCGAGGGCCTCGGCTAGCGCGCAGCGCGACGGGTCCGGGTCGACGCCGACCACCCGCACGCCCGAGGCCACCAGCAGCTGCACCACCAGCTGCCTTATCAACCCGAGTCCGATCACCAGCGCCACGTCGCCGAGCTGCGGCTCGCCGCGGCGCACACCCTGCATCGCGATCGCGCCGACCGTGCCGAACGCCGCGTGCTCGGCGGGCACCCCGGCCGGGACCGGGCAGTAGAGGTTGCGCGGCACCCAGTTCAGCTCGCCGTGCAGCGCATGCTCGTTGCCCGCGCAGGCCACCAGGTCGCCGACCGCCACGTCGGTGACGCCCTCCCCGACCTCCTCCACGATTCCGGCGAGCGAGTAGCCCAGCGGCGTCCACGAGTCGAGCTTCGTGGTGACCTTGCGGTAGGTGGCCGCGACGCCCTGCGTCGAGGCGCTCTGCAGCACCTTCGCCACCTGGTCGGGCCGGGCGCGCGCCTTGGCCAGCAGCGACATCCGCGCCTCGCCGACCTTCATCATCTCCGTGCCGGTGGAGATCAGCGAGTACCGCGTGCGCACCAGCACACCGCCCGCCCGGCACCGCGGCGCCGGCACGTCGAGGAGCGCGAGCTCACCCGACCTGTAGTTCTGCACGACCTGCTTCATGGGGGTCCTCTCAGGCCACGGAGACGGTGCTGTCGCCGGACGTGGCGGTGACTCCGCCCCCAGCTCCGTTCGCGACCGCCGCGCGGTACCAGTGCTCGAGCGTGACGACGTGCCACAGATGCTTGGAGTGGTCCTGGCGGCCCGCTGCGTCCTCGGCGACGAGCCGGGCGAGCGCTTCGCGCGACAGGAACCCCGACGAGACCAGCAGCCCGTCGTGGACGACCTCGCGGACCTCGGCGGCCAGGTCGCGGCTCATCCAGGCCCGCAGCGGCGCGCTGAACAGACCCTTCGGTCGGTGGATGATCTCGCGGGGCAGCGTGCCGAGCGCGGCGCGCTTGAGCGCGGCCTTGCCGCGCCTGCCGACGATCTTGCGGCGCCCGGGCACCCGGAACGCGGCCTTCACGACCTCGACGTCGACGAACGGCACCCGCACCTCGGTGGAGGCGGCCATGCTCGCCCGGTCGGTGTAGGTCAGGTTGAGGCCGGGCAGGAACATCCGGGCGTCGGCCAGGCACATCCGGTTGACGTGGTCGGTCAGGGACGTGTCGGCGTAGACCTGCGCGTGCTCCGCGAGCACGTCGTCGACCGCGCCCGCCAGGTCGGGGTGCACGAGGTCGAGCAGCTCCGCACGGTCGTACATCGTGTAGCTGCGGCGGAACGCGGTCTCCTCCGGGAGGTCGGCGAAGCTGAGGAAGCGCTTCGCGAAGCGCACCGAGCGGTAGCCCCGGCGCGCGCTCGCCACCGGGAGCCGGTCGACGCCACCGCGGACCGCGTCCCGCAGGCCCACCGGCAGGCCCCGGTAGCGGACCGCGAGGGTGTTGGCCAGGTGCTTGCGGTAGCCGCCGAACAGCTCGTCGGCACCCATCCCCGACAGCATCACGCGCACACCGGCCTCGCGGGCGGCCCGGCAGATCAGGAACGTGTTGATCGCCGCCGGGTCCCCGATCGGCTCGTCGAGGTGCCCGACGATCGACGGCAGCAGGTCCACGACGTCCGGCGCGATCTCGATCTCGTGCAGGTCGATGCCGTGGCGTCGCGCGACGATCCGGGCGTAGCGCAGGTCGTCGGGCATGGCCTCGAATCGCGCGTCCCGCGCCCGGAAACCGACGGTGTACGCCGTGATCCCCGGCCGGTCACGGGCGGCGAGCGCGGTGATGTAGCTGGAGTCCAGGCCGCCGGAGAGGAACGTGGCCACCGGGACGTCGGAGATCAGGTGCCGCCGGGTGGAGTCGGCCACGACGTCGTGGAGGCCGGGCCCGACGTGCGGGTCGGCGGCCGCCTCCTCCGCGGTGTCGCGCAGCGAGAAGTACCGGCCCGTCGTCGAACGTCCGTCCGGGTACAGCCGCAGCCAGGTGCCGGGCGGCAGCTTCTCGGCCTCGCGGTAGGCGCACCGGCTGTCGGGCACCCAGTAGTAGAGCAGCGAGGCCACCAGCGCCGTGTCGTCGACGTTGAGGCTCGGGCCGAGCGCCCCGGCGAGCGCCTTGAGCTCCGAGGCGAAGACGACCCCGCCGCCGCGGCGGACGAGGAACAGCGGCTTGATGCCGAGCTGGTCGCGCACCAGCACCAGCTCACCGGTGCGCTCGTCGAACACCCCGAACGCGAACATCCCGCGCAGCCGCGGCAGGCAGTCGGCCCCCCAGCGCCGCCACGCCTCCAGCAGCACCTCGGTGTCGGAGGTCCCGCGGAACCGCACGCCGGCCGAACGCAGGTCCGCACGCAGCTCGGCCGCGTTGTACAGCTCGCCGTTGTAGGTCAGCGCGATCCCGTCGGACACCATCGGCTGCGCCCCGGTCGGCGAGAGGTCGACGATCGAGAGGCGGCGGTGTCCCAGGTGCACCTCCCCCGGGCCGGCTCGGTGGGAGTACCGCCCGGACCCGTCGGGGCCGCGATGGGCGACCGCGGCGGTGAGCCGCTCCGTGAGCGGGCCCCCGCCGGGCCAGTGGTAGGTACCAGCGACTCCGCACACAGCAGGTTCTCCCTCAGCGCTCGAGCAGGCGGTCGTATACGTGGACGTACGGCGGGATCTGGTTGCGCCACGCCAGTACCTCCTCGACGCGACGCCTGCCCGCCCCGCCCATCTCCTTGCGCCGGACCTCGTCGGCGAGCAGATCGAGGATCGCGGCGGCGTAGTCCTGCACGTGGTTCGGCTCGGCGTAGACCGCGGCGTCGGCGGCGGACACCCGGGTCTCGATCAGGTCGTAGGCGACGACCGGCAGCTCGAACGCCATGTACTCCATGGTCTTGTTCATGGTCGACACGTCGTTCAGCGGATTGCGGGGATCGGGCGAGAGCCCGATGTCGGCCGTCGAGAGCAGGGTGGCGACGACCGGGTCGGGTGCGCGGCCGGTGAAGTGGACGTGGTCGTCGAGCGCCAGGTCCCGCGCCAGGCTGCGGAGGTCGGCCCCGGCGTCGCCGTCGCCGATCAAGGTGAGCGCCACGTCGGTCCGGCCGTGCACGTGCACGATCTCGTGCATCGCCCGCAGCGCATGGTCGACGCCGTCCTGGGGGCCCATCACACCGAGGTAGACCAGCAGGAAGGGGTGGCCACGGCGCAGGTCGTCGTCCTCCTCCACCCGGCGCATCCGGTCCGGGTCGGGCCCGGTGCGCACCACGGTGACGTCGGAGGGGCGCTTGCGGCCGCGGGCGATGGCCACCCGGCGGTAGGAGTCGTTGGTGGAGATGACGTGCGCGGACAGCGCGTAGGTGATGCGCTCGGCGAGCTGCAGCGCCCGGTATGGCAGCCCGGTGGATCCGCCGAACCGCGAGAGGTACAGCTCCGGGCAGAGGTCGTGCTGGTCGTAGACCATGCGCACCCCGCGCAGCCGGAACGGCAGCACCGCGACCCACAGCACGTCGGGCGGGTTGCACACCTGCACCACGGCGAACGGCGCACGGCGCCAGACCCGCGTGAGCACGACAAACGTGGCCAGGGCGGACCACAGGTACTCGGCGACGAACATGATCTTGCGGGTGATCGGGGGGAACGCCCGGTACTTGTACAGCGCCACCCCGTCGAGCATCTCGAAGGCCGGGTCGCCCGACCCCTTCGGACAGACCACCGACACGGTACGGCCCGCGTCGCGCAGCGCCTCGCACTCCAGCCAGACCCGCCGGTCGAACGGCACCGGCAGGTTCTGGACGACGATGCAGACATGATCGCGACGCGCGCTCACCACCCCACCCCCTGGTAGCCGGCGAGCGACTCGACGGGTCGGCCCAGGCGCCCGTCCAGGTCGATGACCACCGGCGGCGCGACAGCCAGCACTGTGGCGACGACCCCGGGGTCTGAGGTGGACACCACCGCCACGTGCACGTCGCGCAACGCATCGGCCGCGTCGTCGTGGAGCACCTTCCCCAGATGGGGCAGCCGTTCCTGGACGTAGCGCAGGTTCGCTCCGGTCAGCACGCTCGTGTTGACGTGGGAGTCGTGGATCCGCACGTCGAGGCCCTTGCCGAGCATCATCTCGGCGAGCGCGACGTTCGGGCTCTCCCGCAGGTCGTCGGTGTCGTGCTTGAACGACAGGCCGAGCAGGGCCACTCTGCGGTTGTGCTCTCCGCCGGACTCGACGGCGTCGAGTACGCGCTCGGCGACGTCGCGGACCAGCATCTCGTTGGACGCTAGCGCGCCCTGGAGCACCGGCAGGTCGACGCAGTTCATCCGGGCCAGGTGCAGCAGGCTGCGGAGGTCCTTCGGCAGGCAGGACCCGCCGAACGCGAATCCCGGCCGCAGGTATGCTGGCGAGATGTTGAGCTGGTGGTCGCCGACGAAGACCTCCATCACCTCCCGGCTGTCCACGTCGAGCAGCCGGTAGAGGCGCGCCAGCTCGTTGGTGAACGACACCTTCAGTGCGTGGAACGCGTTGCAGGCGTACTTCAGGCTCTCCGCCGAGCGCAGCTCGACCTCGTGGGTGGGGCCGTCGACGAACCCGAACAGCTCGCGCACCGCGGCCGCCGCCTCCGTCGATCCGCCGACCACCAGGAACGGCGGGTCGAAGAAGTCGGCGACACTGGTGCCCTCGCGCAGGAACTCCGGGCACATCGCGACCTGCAGCCCGTCACCGACCCGGCGGCCCGAGGCCTCCTCGAGCAGCGGCACGACGACGTCCTCGACGGTCCCCGGCGGCACTGTC
>JAKDLE010000252.1 GCA_030453005.1 Pseudonocardia sp.
CGCCGATCTTCGGCAGCTGAGGGTTGGCGATCGCGTTGATCATCGCGATGGCCGCCTCGGCCGACGGGCCGTCGGCCGCACCGACGTAGATGGTGCCGTCGTCCTCGATGGAGATGTCGGCACCGGTCTGCTCGGTGATCGAGTTGATCATCTTGCCCTTCGGTCCGATGACCTCGCCGATCTTGTCGACCGGGACCTTGACCGCCGTGACGCGCGGCGCGAAGTCGCTCATCTCGTCGGGGCGGTCGATCGCCTCGCCGATCACCTCGAGGATGGTCATGCGGGCGTCCTTGGCCTGGCTCAGGGCCGCGGTGAGGACCGGCGACGGGATGCCGTCGAGCTTCGTGTCGAGCTGCAGCGCCGTGACGAACTCCGGCGTGCCCGCGACCTTGAAGTCCATGTCGCCGAACGCGTCCTCGGCCCCGAGGATGTCGGTGAGCGCCACGTAGCGGGTCTCGGGAACCCCGGCAGCGTTGTTCACGGTGTCGGTCACCAGACCCATCGCGATGCCCGCGACCGGCGCCTTGAGCGGCACGCCGGCGTTGTAGAGCGACATGGTGGAGGCGCAGACCGACCCCATCGACGTGGAGCCGTTGGAGCCCAGCGCCTCGGAGACCTGGCGGATGGCGTACGGGAACTCCTCGCGCGTGGGCAGCACGGGCAGCAGCGCCCGCTCGGCCAGCGCGCCGTGGCCGATCTCGCGGCGCTTCGGCGAGCCGACGCGACCGGTCTCACCGGTCGAGTACGGCGGGAAGTTGTAGTGGTGCAGGTAGCGCTTGTGCGTCTCCGGCCCCAGCGAGTCGATCTGCTGCTCCATGCGCAGCATGTTCAGCGTGGTGACGCCCATGATCTGGGTCTCGCCGCGCTCGAACAGCGCCGAGCCGTGGGCGCGCGGGATCACCTCGACTTCGGCCGAGAGCGGCCGGATGTCGGTGACGCCGCGGCCGTCGATGCGGACCTGGTCGGTGAGGATCCGGCGGCGCACCAGCTGCTTGTTGAGCGAGCGGAACGCCGCGCCCAGCTCCTTCTCGCGGCCCTCGAACTGCCCGGCGAGCTTGTCGAGCACGGCGAGCTTGACCTCGTCGAGGCGCCCCTCGCGCTCCTGCTTGTCGGCGATCGTGAGGGCCTGGGCCAGGTCGTCGGACGCCTGCGCGGTGACGGCCTCGAGCGCGTCGGCCTGGTAGGCCGGGAACGTCGGGAACTCGCGCGTGGCCTTCGCGGCGACGTCGGCCAGCTGCTGCTGGGCCACGCACAGCGAACGGATGAAGGGCTTGGAGGCCTCCAGTCCGGCGGCCACGACCTCCTCGGTGGGCGCCTGCGCGCCGCCCGCGATCAGGTCGTTGGTCGACGTGGTGGCCTCGGCCTCCACCATCATGATGGCGACGTCGTCATTCACGATGCGACCGGCGACGACCATGTCGAACGCGGCGCGCGCCAGGTCCTCGTGCTGCGGGAACGCGATCCACTGGCCGTCGATGAGGGCGACGCGGACAGCGCCGATCGGCCCGGAGAACGGCAGGCCCGAGAGCTGCGTGGACGACGACGCGGCGTTGATCGCCAGTGCGTCGTAGGGGTCCTGCGGGTCGAGGCTCATGACCGTGACGACGATCTGGATCTCGTTGCGCAGCCCGTCGACGAACGACGGGCGCAGCGGCCGGTCGATCAGGCGGCAGGTGAGGATCGCGTCGGTGCCGGGGCGACCCTCGCGACGGAAGAACGAGCCGGGGATCTTGCCGATCGCGTACATCCGCTCCTCGACGTCCACCGTGAGGGGGAAGAAGTCGAAGTGCTCCTTGGGGTGCTTCGACGCCGTGGTGGCGCTGAGCAGCATGGTCTCGTCGTCGAGGTAGGCGACGACGGAGCCTGCGGCCTGGCGCGCGAGGCGCCCGGTCTCGAACCGGATCGTGCGGGTGCCGAAGCTCCCGTTGTCGATGACGGCCGTCGTCTCGTGCACGGAGTCGTCGTCGATGGCGGTCGTTGCGGTGTCTGTCAAGGTGGGGCATCTCCTCTGAGATTCCGATGCCACGGCCCGGGGGAGATCCTGCTCGCCGAGCCGGCCTTCGATCGAAGCCCACGGGACTCCCCATCGATCTCTCGGGGCCCCGGGGGCCACTACCGAGGACCGGCGGATCTGCGGTCGGGCGGCGTGGCGAGATGGAGTTAGACGGGCCGGACCGCCGTTGCGGCCCGGCCCGGTGTGTCAGCGGCGGATGCCGAGGCGCTCGATCAGGGACCGGTAGCGCGCGACGTCGACCTGACGCAGGTACTTGATGAGCCGGCGACGGCGCCCGAAGAGCCGCAGCAGGCCGCGGGGGGAGGGGTCGGCGTGCTTGTGCATCTTCAGGTGTTCCGTGAGGCCGGTGATCCGCTTGGTCAGCAGGGCGATCTGCGCCTCGGGCGACCCGGTGTCGCCCTCGTGGACGCCGTAGGCGTCCAGGATGATCTTCTTCTCTGCGGCGTCGAGTGCCACGTGCGTCCTCTTCTCAGTGCGGTGCCGTGTGCCCCGGACGCATCGAGGCGTCTCGGGAAGTCGGTCGCGGCCGCCACGGACTGCAGCCGGACCCGGACGCCACGCTACCAGCCACGACCGTCCGGGCGACGTCAGCCCGGGCGCCCCGCGGCCTGGCGCAGCACCTCAGCGAGCTCGGGGAACGCAGGCCCCAGTGCCGCGGCCGCGGCGGCGAGGCGCGCGGGAGCGGCGATCCGGCGCAGGGCCTCGGCCGCCGACCCGCCGGCCGGAGCCGCGCGGTGCCGCGCGTCCGGCCTCCCGTCCGGCCGCCCGGTGGGCCGGACGATCGGCCGTGCGCCACCGCCTGCCGCCGAACCGGCGTGCATCGGGGACCACTGCCAGTGGGCGCGTCCGACGTCGGCGAGGAGCAGGTCCACCGCGCACCGCGTCAGCGGCCCCGTCATCGCCGTGCAGCGCTGGTCGAGCAGCAGCAGCCGGGCCAGTACCAGCGGGTCACCGATCTTGACGCGGCGCGCGCTGACCAGCTGGCTCAGCATGGCCGGGCTCATCCCGAGCGCGCGGGCCAGGCGTGCCTGCGTGACACCCAGAGCCGCGGTGAGCCGCCGCACCCGCTCACCCAGCGGCGCCCCGTAGAGCTCCTCCTGGCGGGCCCGGTTGTCCGCGAGGCGCGGGGCGAGCGGGTCCGGGGCTGGCGTCATGCACCGATGCTGGCACCCGGACCCCCGTTCCCGTGGGCGAACGGGACAACTCCCCTATCCGACCAGCTCGCGGGTGCGCGCGACGTCGCGGTGCATCTGCGTGATGAGGGCGTCGACGTCGTCGTAGTGCTCCTGGCCGCGCAACCGGGCGACGAGATCGACGGCGACCTGGTGGCCGTAGAAGTCCTCGTCGACGTCGAGGACGTAGGCCTCCAGCGTGCGGACCCGGCCGGAGAAGGTGGGGTTGGTGCCGACCGAGATCGCGGTGGGCAGCAACCGGTCGCCGATGGCGAACCGGCCCGCGTAGACGCCGTCGGCGGGTAGGGCGGTGTAGGGGGCCGTCGCGATATTGGCGGTGGGGAACCCCAGGTCCCGACCACGTCGGGCACCGTGCACGACGACGCCCTCGACGCGGTGCGGACGCCCCAGCGCCGCGGCCGCCGCCGCGACGTCGCCCGCGTCGATGCAGGCGCGCACGTAGGTGGAGGAGAACGTGACGCCGTCGTCGCCGGTGAGGTCGAACCCCTCCACGGCGAACCCGAAGCGCTGGCCCAGCTCGACGAGCAGCGCGACGTCGCCCGCGGCGCGGTGCCCGAACCGGAAGTTTCGGCCCACCACCACGGCCGCCGCGTGCAGCCGCTCCACCAGCACGTGGTGGGCGAACGCGCCCGGCTCGGTGTGGGACAGCTCGGGGGTGAACGGGAGGACGCAGAACGCGTCGATGCCCGTCTCCGCGGCCAGGTCGGCGCGGCGGCGCAGGCTGGTCAGGCGGGCCGGGTGGCTCCCGGGACGCACCAGCTCGGCGGGGTGCGGGTCGAAGGTGACCAGGACGCTCGGCAGCCCGCGCTCCTCGGCGATGCGCACGGCCCGTGCCACGAGCTGCTGGTGGCCGCGGTGCATCCCGTCGAACACCCCGACGGTGACGACGCTGCGCCCCCATCCGCTCGGCACGCCGTCCAGGCCCCGCCAGCGCTCCACGGGCGAAATCCTACGGACCCGGTCCGGCGGTCCGCATCCCGGTCGCGCGACGGCCGAGCGAACGGCACTCTCGCCCAGGCTCATCGGCCGAACGGGCCGCTCGCTCGCGGGATGCCGCCGCGGCGGGCACGCCGGGCCCGGCCGCACCCAGCGGCACGTCCTGAGCGAACGGCACTCTCGCCCAGCCTCGCCGGCCGAACGGGCCGTTCGCTCGCGGGATGCCGCCGAGAAGGAGCCTCACTCGCCGGCCGGGGCGAGCACCACCACCGGTCGGGCGGGGCCGCCGTCGCGTTCGGCGACCAGGGCCAGGGCCCGTCCGGTCGGGGAGAACACACCGTAGACGCCGGACAGGCCGGCGGCCGGCAGCGGGCGGCCGTACCGGATGTCGGCGGCCGCGTCGGCGTCGAGGTCGCGGCGGGGGAAGGCGAGGGCCACCGCCTCGTCGAGCGGAAGCGACAGCGCGCAGTCGTGCTCGAGCTGCTCCAGCGTGCGGGCGTGCTCGAGCGCGAACGGCCCCACGCGGGTGCGCCGCAGCGCGGTGAGGTGCCCGCCGACCCCGAGCGCCGTCCCGAGGTCGCGGGCCAGCGCCCGCACGTAGGTGCCCGAGGTGCACTCCACGACCACGTCGAGGTCGGCGGCGCGGCGCGCGAGCAGCGTGAACGCCGACACCGTCACCGGCCGGGCCGCCAACACGACCTCCTCCCCCGCCCGCACCCGCGCGTACGCCCGCTTCCCGTCCACCTTGACCGCGCTCACCGAGCTGGGGACCTGCATGATCGCGCCGGTCAGCGCCCCGATGCCCGCGGTGATCGCCGCGTCGGTCACGGCGGAGGCGTCGGCGGTGGCGAGGATCTCGCCCTCGGCGTCGTCGGTACTGGTGGCCGCACCCAGCCGGATCGTCGCGGTGTAGGCCTTCGTGTCCAGGGCGAGGTGCCCCAGGAGCTTCGTGGCCCGGCCGACACCGCAGACCAGCACGCCCGTCGCCATCGGGGCGAGCGTGCCCGCGTGGCCGATCTTGCGCGTGTGCAGGATGCGGCGCAGCCTGCCGACGACGTCGTGCGAGGTCAGGCCCGCGGGCTTGTCGACGACGACCAGGCCGGGCGCGGGAGTGTTCACACGCGCGGATTCTCCCGGGTGCCGCGACCTTCCCCGGACCGGCCCCGAGCGCCGCTCCGGGGAGGTAGGTTTGCCTCACCTGATACTGCGGCGCCCCTCCCC
>JAKDLE010000253.1 GCA_030453005.1 Pseudonocardia sp.
ACACCTCCCTGTTGCTGCAGGCCACCTCGCAGCTCGTGCGGCAGCGCCCGGCCCATGCGGGCGAGTCGGTCGCCGCGTACCGACGGTCCTGGCTGCACGGCTTCGCCGTCGAGGTCCACCGCAGGCTCACCGCCGCCGAGGCGGGCGCGGCCGCACAGGCCGCGGCCACGCCCCGACCGGCGGGCGGCCCGTCCGTCGCCCTCGTGCTGGCCGACCGCCGGGAGCGGGTGGAGCGGGCCTACGCCGAGGCGTTCCCCGTGTTGGGCCGGGCCCGCCGCTCGGTGCTCTCCGGTAGCGGTTTCGGGGCGGGCACCCGCGCCGGGGCACGCGCCGACCTCGGTCGCGGCGCGGTCGGGCGGCCGCACGCCCGTGCGCTCGGCTGTTGAGGTGCGGCGCCCGAGACGGCGGGTACCCGACCACGGGCGGGGGCTACCCGACCGCCCGGGGGTGCGGCGAGTAGCGCGAGACCGCCCGCAGCACGCGCCGGACGTGCAGGGCGCGCAGCGGCGCGAGGGCGTAGCCCGGGTAGCTGGCCAACCACACCGCGCTGCCCAGGCTCACCGCGTCGGCGCCCGCCCAGAAGTACTCGCGGCAGTCGTCGACCGTGCGGATGCCGCCGGTCGCGATGATCGGCAGCGTCACCCCCGCCTCCCGCAGCTCGGACACCACCCGCAGGCCGATGGGTTTGATCGCCCGCCCGGACAGCCCGCCGTAGCGGTTGGCGAGCAACGGCTCGCCGGTGCGCGGGTCGAGCCGCAGCGCCTTCACCGTGTTGATGGCGGTCAGGGCCGACACGCCCGCCTTCGCCGCCTGCCGAGCGTTGCGCAGGTAGTCGTTGTCCGGCGAGAGCTTGAGGATCACCGGGTGGTCGCTGCGGGGCACGGCCTCGTCGAGCACGTCCTGCAGGATCGTCGAGAAGTCGAAGTTGACGTTGTGGCAGCTCACGTTGAGCTCGACGGCCGCGATCTCCCCGGCGGGCACCGCGGCGTTGACGCGGTCGACCAGCGTCACGAACTCCTCGGCGGAGAACCCGCCGAGCGAGATGATGGTGCGCTGGTCGCGGGTGCGCGGATAGTAGTCGCGCAGGTAGGCCTCGATGCCCACGTTGCACCAGCCGAACGCGTTCACCCAGCCGCCGTCGGTGCCGCGCAGCACGCGGCCGTAGCGCTTGAGCAGGCCCGGCAGCTCGCCGAGCCGGTAGTCGTCGCGGATGCTGAAGTGGCCCTCGCGCGGTTCGGTCGTCAGCGTGCGGGTCGTCACCGCCCCGAACTCCTCCAGCGGCACGAACATCGACACCGGGCTCATGCCGTAGGGCACGAGGGGCGAGTTCGCCACCCCGTACCCGAGCAGGCTCGACGAGGTCACCAGCCGGTTGCGCAGCACGATGTCGCCCAGCCGGACGCCATCCTGGTCGTGATCGTCCCTCGTCCGCAGCACGACACCGATGCTACGTGCGCCCGTCTCGGCGCATCGCGGCAGCGGGGGCGCCGGTCAGCGGTCACGCGCGGCCGCGTGCAGCGCGCGCAGCCTGCGCATGGCCTTCACCGCGCGGGCGCCGTCCACCGCCTGCACCGCCATCAGGGGTATGTACTCGTAGTCGGGCAGGTCCAGCCGCGCCCACGAGGCGGAGTCCGGGAACGACACACGTTCCACCTGATCCCAGGACAGCCGCCGAGTCGCCAGCACGTTGCGCACCTCGATGCCCTCGGCGTCGGCCCGGATCCGGGGCCGGGCCATCAACAGGACCCCGCCCGCCATGAACACCCCGAGCAGGACCATCGCCACCTGGTCGGCCGGCCGGAAGACCACGCCGGTGGGACTGTTGCGCAGTACCAGTGCGATCGCGGTGAACAGCCCGACGATCGCCACGGCCCCCACCCACGCGAACACCACCACCTTCAGGGGGCGCAGCACCAGCGTCTCCGAGGGGGTCGTCCGCTGCGATCCGGTCGTCATGAGCGCTCTCCCGATCCCCGTGGCGCCGATCCCCGTGGCGCCGATCCCCGTGGCGCCGATCCCCCCTGCGCCGATCCCCGCAGGCCACGCAGCACCAGCGCGGTGTCCATCGCGGCCAGGCAGGCCTCGGCGCCCTTGTCCTCGACGGAGCCGGGGCCTCCCGAGCGGTCCACGGCCTGCGCGTGGGTGTCCACGGTCAGGACACCGTTGCCCACCGGGGTCTGCTCGTCGAGCGCCACTCGGGTCAACCCGGCCGTCACCGCGTCGCACACGTACTCGAAGTGTGGGGTGCCGCCGCGCACCACCGCGCCGAGCGCCACCACCGCGTCGTGCGTGCGCGCCAGTTCCTGGCACACCACGGGCAGCTCCACAGTGCCCGCGACGCGCACCACCGTGGGCGTCGGCACTCCGGCCTCGGCCGCCACGGCCACCGCGCGGGCCAGCAGGGCGTCCACGATGTCGGAGTGCCAGCTCGTGGCCGCCACGGCCACCCGGAGCCCCGACGCGGCGGGCACCGCGAGTGCGGTCGGTCGTCCCTCGCCGCTCATCCTCGCCTCGCGCCTCCACTCCGACGCCGCTCGGCCGCGTCCGCGGCCCGCACATCCACGCTCACCCGTCGGCTCCGGCGGCGGCGGGTCCGTCGAGACCGGGCAGATCGTGGCCCATGCGGTCGCGCTTGGTCCGCAGGTAGGCGAGGTTCTCCGGCCCCGCCCGCACGGGCAGCGCCACCCGACCGGTGATCCGCAGGCCGTAGCCCTCGAGCCCGGCGCGCTTGTCGGGGTTGTTGGTGAGCAGCCGCATCGAGCGCACGCCGAGGTCGGAGAGGATCTGCGCGCCCATGCCGTAGTCACGCCCGTCGGCGGGCAGGCCGAGGGCCAGGTTGGCGTCCACGGTGTCGGCGCCCGCCTCCTGCAGCTGGTAGGCCTGCAGCTTGTGCAGCAGACCGATGCCCCGGCCCTCGTGGCCGCGCATGTAGAGCACCACGCCGCGGCCCTCCGCGGCCACCGCGGCCAGTGCCGCGTCGAGCTGGGGGCCGCAGTCGCAGCGCAGCGAGCCCAGCACGTCACCGGTGAGGCACTCGGAGTGCACCCGCACCAGCACGTCCTCGCCGTCGTCCCCCTCCCCGTCAGCACCGACGGTGCCCACGCTCCCGCGCACCATCGCGATGTGCTCGATGCCGTCGAGCAGCGAGTCGTAGCCGAAGGCAGTGAAGTCCCCGTGCGCGGTCGGGATCTTGGCCTGCGCCACGCGGGCCACGTGCTTCTCGAAGCGTCTGCGGTGGGCGATCAGGTCGGCGATGGTGATCAGCGTGAGGTCGTGCTCCTCGGAGAACACGCGCAGCTCGTCGGCGCGGGCCATCTCGCCGTCGTTCTTCTGCGAGACGATCTCGCACAGCGCGCCCGCGGGGGAGAGTCCGGCGAGGCGCGAGAGGTCCACCGCGGCCTCGGTGTGTCCGGGGCGGCGCAGCACCCCGCCCGCGCGGGCGCGCAGCGGCAGCACGTGACCCGGACGCACCAGGTCGCCCGCCAGGGCGGCGGGATCGGAGAGCAGCCGGATGGTGTGAGCGCGGTCGGACGCGGAGATCCCGGTCGTGATGCCCAGCCGCGCGTCCACGGTCACCGTGAACGCGGTGCGGAAGCTGTCGGAGTTGGTGTGGTGCATCGGGGGCAGGTCGAGCCGGTCGCACTCCGGCTCGGTCAGAGCCACGCAGATGTAGCCGGAGGTGTAACGCACCATGAACGACACCAGCTCGGGCGTCGCCATCTCCGCGGCGAAGATCAGGTCGCCCTCGTTCTCGCGGTCCTCGTCGTCCACGACGACCACGGCCTTACCCGCCTTGAGGTCGCGCAGCGCGCGCTCGATGGCCTCTGCCCCGGTGGGCATCCCCCCACCGTCGCCACCCTCGACACCCGAGTCGCCGACTCCGTCGTCCACTTCTCCACCGTCCACTCGCACCGTCATCGCACCCGTCGTCATCGTCCGGGCCCGGCCTCGCCTGTACCGCCGAGATACCCGGCGGTCAACCGCTCCACGTACTTCGCCACCACGTCGACCTCGATGTTGACGGTATCCCCTGGCTGCCGGATCCCGAGTGTGGTGTATGCCAAGGTCGTGGGGATCAGGGCCACGCTGAACTCCTCGGAGCCCACGCCCGCCACCGTCAGCGACACCCCGTCCACGGTGATCGAGCCCTTCTCCACCACGTATCGCGCCAGGTCGGCGGGCAGGCTGAACCGCAGCTCGTCGCTGCGTTCGGCCGGCGTCCGGGAGATCAGTGTGGCCACTCCGTCGACGTGGCCCTGCACGATGTGCCCGCCGAGGCGCCCGTCCACCGGCACGGCGCGCTCCAGGTTCACCGGCGTGCCCACCGTCACAGCGGACAGGCTCGACCGCTTCAGCGTCTCGGGCACCAGCTCCACCCGGAACGTGCCGTCGGCGCTGCCCTGTGGGTCGGTCACGGTGAGGCAGACGCCGTTCACCGCGATGGAGTCACCGTGGCGCGAGTCGCCGGTGACGGTGGGTCCGCGCACGGTGAACGCCACCACCTCCGCGCTCTCCCGCACGGCGAGGATCTCGCCCATCTCCTCGACGATCCCGGTGAACATGTTCTCCAGCCCCTCTTCCACGCCCTGCCCGACACAACCATCCGACGCGCCCCGCATCATCCCGCTTCCGGTCCCGGGCCGGACGAGCGCCTCAGACCGCCCAGCCGCGGTGCGGGGACGCCGCCCGGACCTGGTCGCGCAGGGCCTGCACAGCGCGGGCGGGATCGGCGGCGCCGTAGACGGCGGAGCCCGCCACGAAGCAGTCCACGCCGGCCTCCGCGGCCGCCTCGATGGTGTCGGCGTTGATCCCGCCGTCGATCTCGACGAGCAGCGTCAGGTGTCCGGTGTCGACCAGCCTGCGGGCCGTGCGCACCTTGTCGAGCACCTCGCCCATGAAGCTCTGGCCGCCGAAGCCCGGCTCCACGCTCATCACCAACAGAGTGTCGTAGTGCCGCAGAACCTCGACCCACGGCTCCAACGGGGTGCCCGGCTTGATCGACAGCCCGGCCTTCGCACCGGCCGCGCGCAGGTCGCGGGCGAGCGCGATCGGATCGGCGGCGGCCTCGGCGTGCACCGTCACGTTGTGCGCGCCCGCCTCCGCGTAACCGGTGGCCCAGCGGTCCGGATCGTTGATCATCAGATGGCAGTCCAGCGGCAGTGTCGTGGCCTTGAGCAGCGACTGCACCACCGGGAGCCCGAGGGTGAGGTTGGGCACGAAGTGCGCGTCCATCACGTCGACGTGCAGCCAGTCGGCCCCCTCGCCCCCCCGGTTCACGGCCTCGGCCTCGTCCGCGAGGTGCGCGAAGTCGGCGCTCAGGATGCTCGGCGCGATCAGGGGATGCACCCGATGAAGGGT
>JAKDLE010000254.1 GCA_030453005.1 Pseudonocardia sp.
CTCTTCTCCTCCGGCACCGTCGCCCCCTACTGGCTCGACGGCGAGGACAACTTCCTCGACGTCCACCAGTCCCCCGGCGTCGACATCGCCTCCCTCCACGAGTACGACGAGAACGAGATCGAGTCCAACCACGGACCCGGCGTCCGCGCCAACTCCGCAGACAAACCCGTCATCGTCGGCGAGTACGGCATCAAAGCAGGCGACGGCTGCGACTCGAGCTTCGAGTCACGCGCCGAACGCCTCGCCCAGAAGGCCGAGGCCTACACCACCACCGACGGCTACATCGGCGCGTTCGCGTGGGCGTGGCAGCCGGGCGGTGGCGGGTGCGAGCTGGGCAACCTCGACGACGACACGACCACCCAGAACGTCCTGCGACGACTCGGCTGACCGCCACGTCCGGGCGATCAGGTGCCGACCAACTCGGGATCCTCCTCGGCCGTCGCGTGCGGCTTGCCGGTGACGGCACGACGGTCGATCCGTACCGACACCCCGTGCGCGGACCGCGACACCTGGAGCATGCCCAGCGCCCCCCGTAGCACCAGGATGATCCCGAGGTTCTCCACCAGCTCCTCCAGATGCGTGACGATCTGTAGCGGCGCCCCGTCGGTGCCGGGCCGGTCCAGGTAGCCGTTGACGGTCTCCAGGCCCATGGCCGCACCCAGGAACACGACGATCCCGGACAGGAGGTACACCCGTGCCCGACCATTCACCCGACGCACCAGTTGCCAGAAGGCGACCAGCAGCCCCACCGCAAGCACGGATGCCGGCAGGACCCATACGTACCCGGATCCATTGAACCCGTCCGGTGCGATCAGCCCGCCGATGACCTCGAGCCGTTCGTGGAGGGCCGCGAAGTCATCGAAAGCCAGGCCCAGCACGAGCGCGGCCGCGACGTAGATCGCCACTCCGACGGATCCACCGGCCAACCTGCCTGCCAGCGCGAGCGTACCGCTCGTGCCCACGAGGATCAGGACGCTGAGGAACGTCGGCAGGTTCATCTCCTCCGAGACACCGAAGAACAAGCGGATAGGCGAACCCTCCGCGGCCATGAACTCCACACCGGGAGCGATGTTGGGCAGGGCCAGGCTGAGACCCGCGACCACCGCCGCCGCGATGGCCAACTGGAACGGCAGCTGCGGCATCGGCCGTGTCCAGTACTCGTCGCTCGGCGTCCCGTGAGAACGACCGAGTCGGTGACCGCCCACCATCCACCTCCAGCACATCGACCGGATGAACTCCTGGCACCGGTCGGACAGAGTATCGATGTACACCGTGTACCGGATGGCCGCAGGTCCCGCAGCGGATGGCTGATCTGGACCGGGACGGCGCGAGCCAGGAGGCCGTCGAGTCGTTCGGGGGCCGCGGGTAGCCTGCCGCGCGTGTCCGCCGAGCCCGTCCCGAACCGTCCGCCCGCCCCCGAGAAGCCGGATTACGAGATCGTGCTGGTCGCCTACCGGAGCGCCGAGCTGGTGCGGGGGCTGCTCGACGCGCTGCCCGGCCGCGCGATCGCGGTGGTCGACAACGCGCACGGCGTCGACGGGCTGGAAGCGGTCACCGCAGGTCGCGCCGGGGTCCGCTACCTCGACGGGCCGGGGCGCGGGTTCGCCTCGGGCGCGAACGTCGGGGCGCGCACATCCACCCGCGACGTCGTCGTGTTCGTGAACCCCGACAGCTCGCCGTCGGTCGAGCAGCTCGACGCGCTCGTCGCCGACATCACGGCCGACCCGGGGCTGGGCGCGGTGTCGGCCACCACCGTGCTGCCCGACGGCCGCGTCGAGATCGGGGTCGGCGGCTGGGAGCCCACCGTGCGCCGGGCGCTGGTGCACGCCGTCGGCGCGCACAAGCTGTTCCCGACGGCGGGCCTGTGGGCGACCCCGGTGCCCGGGCAGCCGATCTCCCTGGACTGGCTCAGCGGCGCGTGCATGGCGGTGCGTCGGGCCGCGTTCGTCGACCTCGGCGGGTTCGACGAGCAGTTCTTCGTCTACAACGAGGACGTCGCGTTCGGCCGCACGCTGCGGGAGGCGGGCCTGCGCCAGCGGGTCCGCACCGACCTGCTGGTGCGGCACCTCGGCGGCGGGTCCGGCGACCCGAAGACGCGCATGGTGCAGCTGCGGGGGGCGTCGATGGTGCGCTATGTGCGCAGGCACAACACCGCGGCCACGGTGTTCGGGATCCGGATCGCCCTCACTGCGGGATATGCGCCACGCTGGGCGGCCGCTGCGCTGCGGGGCCGCGCGGCGCTGGCGGCCGAGCACGCCGCCTACGTCACGGGGCTGTGGCGAGGGGCTCCGGCAGGCACCTCGACCTAAAAGGGTCGCCCACATCGGACCTTGACGCCACCGGCTGCCAGACTGGACAGGCGGCGACTCGGGCCACCGGCCCGTCGGGGAGCGATGGTCGCCTGAGGAAGCTGGAGGTTCGTGTTGGGGGAGCAGAGGGCGCACGGCCACCCGCCCGAGGAGGGCGCGGTCCTGGTCGTCGCCGACTCCCTGCGCGACAACGGGGGCCTTCGGGTCTCCCTGGAGTACGCACGCCAGTGGCGACGGATGGGCGCCGCGACGCGGGTCGCGGTGGTGCAGGACGTCGCCGACACGGCGCTGGCCGAGGCCGACCCGAGCGTCCCGCTCACGTTCCTGACGCCGCGGAACAGCCGGTTCCGCTACACCTGGCCGCTCGCGCTGGCGCGCCTCGTCCGCGAGGCACGCCGGTCGGACGCCGTGCTCGCGGGCTCCGAGACCGGCATCGGGCTGGTTCTCGGGTTCGTGGCCGCCACGGTGACCCGCCGCCCGTTCGCGGTGCTCGTGCAGGCCGACCTCGACGACGCGATCGCCACCTGGGTGCCGCGTCCGCTGCGGCCGGTGACCCGCTTCGCGCACGCGCACGCCGATGTCGCGGTGAGCGTCGCCGACAGCATCGTTCCCGGCGTCGTCGCCAACGGGCTGCCCCCCGAACGGGTGCGCGTCGTCGTCAACGGCATCGACGTGGGCCGCGTCCGCGAGCTCGCCGGGCTGCCGGTCGATCCCGCAGGCACCGGCGAGCGGCCGCCGCCGGGCGATCCGCCGGTGATCCTCGGCCAGGGCAGGCTCAGCGTGCAGAAGGACTTCCCGCTGCTGATCCGCGCCCACGCGCGGGTTCTGGCCGCCGGTGTGGCGCACCGCCTGGTGATCATCGGTTCCGGGCCCGTCCGCGACGAGCTCGCGGCACTGGTGGCCGAGTTGGGCGTCGGCGACACGGTCGAGCTCGCCGGCTACGTCGACAATCCCTACCCGACGCTCTCGACGGCCGACCTGTTCGTGCTCTCCTCGAACTCCGAGGGCATGCCGCTCACGATCATGGAGGCCCTCGCGGTCGGCGTACCGATCGTGGCCACCCGGTGCGGCACCGGCGTCGAGCTGCTGCTCGGCGACGACGTCCACGGGCAGATCGTGCCGGTCGGCGACGTCGATGCGCTCGCCACGGCGATCGAGGGGCACCTGCGCGCTCCGGCCGTGCTCGTCGAGCGCGCGTCGCACGGTCCGCAGCAGGCCATGTCCTTCGACGTCGCCCACTCGGCCCGCACCATCCTCGACCTGCTCCGCGGGCTCTCCCGGTCGGACGCCGCGCGCCGCGCGCCGACCGGGGTGACCTGAACGGGCAGCAGCAGACCGAACCCGGTACCGGAGGGCGGGCCCCTGGTGAACCGGCCGACAACGAAAGCGGAGACGACGTGGGGGACCTGAAAGCCGTGATCCAGGCGGGGGGCAAGGGCACCCGCCTGGCGCCCTACTCCACCGTGCTGCCCAAGGCGCTGATGCCGATCGGCGACGGCACCGTGGTGGACAACCTGATCGAGCAGTTCGTCCAGGCCGGGGTCCGGGAGGTGATCATCACGGTCAGCACGTTCGGCCCGCTGATCCGCAGCTACTGCGGCGACGGCAGCCGCTGGGGGGTCTCGATCTCCTACCTCGGCGAGGACGAGCCGCTGGGCACGATCGGGCCGCTGGCCGCGCTGCGCGAGCGCCTCGACGGTCCATTCTTCGTGACGAACTCCGACGTCTACACCGACCTGGACCTGAACCGGGTGCTGGAGTTCCACGACACCCACCCCGGCCCGCTCACGGTCGTGCTGACACCGCAGACGGTGAACATCCCCTACGGCGTGCTCAGCTACACCGAGGGGCGGGTCACCGGGTTCCAGGAGAAGCCGACGGAGAAGTTCCACGTCAGTACCGGGATCTACTGCATGAGCCCGGAGGTGTTCGAGTTCATCCCCGACTCGGGCCCGTTCGGGTTCGACGAGCTGATGGCCGTGATGCTGGAGAAGGAGCGCCCGGTCAACGCCTTCGAGCACACCGGCCGGTGGGTCGACATCGGCCGCATCGAGGACCTGCGCCGGGCCCAGACCCAGCTGACGACCCTGATGGACGGAATGGGCGATGACGTCGCTGCCCTCTGACACGCTCCCACTCGTCGAGCTCGGGGCGCCGATCCTGGGCGAGCCGGAGAAGCGCGCGCTGGCCGAGGTGATCGACAGCGGGTGGCTGGCGATGGGCCCACGGGTACGGCGCTTCGAGGAGGACTTCGCCCGGGTCCACGGCGCCGAGGACGCGGTGGCCGTCAGCTCCGCCACGGCGGGACTGTCGCTGATGCTGGCCGCGTCCGAGGTCGGGGCGGGTCACGAGGTGCTGGTGCCGTCGCTGACGTTCGTGGCCACCGCCGCCACCGTCGTTCACGCGGGCGCCACGCCGGTGTTCGTCGACCTGGAGTCCCCGGACCGCCCGCACATGTCGATCGACGACGCCCGCGCGCGGATCACGCCGCGTACCCGCGCGATCGTCGTCATGCACTACGGCGGGTACCTGATGGACACCGCCGCGTGGCGGGCGCTGGCCGACGAGCACGGGCTGCTGCTGTTCGAGGACGCGGCGCACGTGGCCGGGTCGGCCGGGATCGGCGTGCACAGCGACGCCGCCGCGTACAGCTTCTTCGCCAACAAGAACATGACCACCGCCGAGGGCGGCATGGTCACCGCGCGCGACCCCGACCGGCTCGCCCGGGTGCGGCTGCTGCGCGCGCACGGGATGACCGCGAGCACGCTCGACCGTGACCGGGGCCGCGCGGTGGGCTACGACGTCGTCGAGTTCGGGCACAACTTCCGGATGGACGAGCTGCGCGCGGCCGTCGGCATCGTGCAGCTGGAGCGGCTGCCCGGCTGGAACGACACCCGCCGTTCGCTCACGTCGACCTACCGCGACGTGCTGGCGCGCGAGCTGCCGTCGGTCGCCGTTCCGTTCGACGCGGAACACCCCACCACCGCGCACATCCTGCCCGCCCTGCTGCCCGCGGGCAGCGACCGTACCGCCGTGATG
>JAKDLE010000255.1 GCA_030453005.1 Pseudonocardia sp.
CCCAACGAGGCGGCCGCAGCCGGTGATGAATCGGCAATGACGCTGCGGGAGACGGCAAACTCGGTGGTTCGTGCAGGCTCGTGAGACGGCGTAACGTCGTAATCATCTTAACGAGGGGATGGAGGCGGCCATGTCGGGACGGATGCATCGAGGGTGGCACGGGGCCGCGGGACGCGGCGGGCGTGGACCGGGTCGGGGCGGTTGGCAGCAGGCCGACCTCCCCGACGCCGACGACGCCGCCGCGTGGTTGCAGGGCAGGCTGCCCGACGGCTGGTACACCGGCGTGCCGGAGGTGACCGTCGACCGCGAGGAGATCGTGATCGTCGGCGAGCTGCCTCCCGTGGAGGGCAGGTTCGACGACACCGAGGCGGGCCGGGCGGATCGTGGCGCCGCCGTGGCGGGGCGGATCACGCGCTTCCGGGAGCAGACCCGTGAGGAGCGCATCGAGATCGCCCGACAGGCCGAGCACCGCTACGGACGCAAGGTGGCCTGGGGTGCGCGGACCGGCGACGACGTGGAGCTGTTCACCGTGGCGTCCGTGCCGGTGATGACCCGACTGCGCCAGCCCGAGCGGGTCGTGCTCGACACGTTGGTGGACTCCGGTGTGGCCCGGTCGCGGTCCGACGCCCTGGCGTGGGCCGTGCGGCTGGTCGGGCAGCACGCCGACGAGTGGCTCGGTGAGCTGCGCGACGCGATGGCGAGGGTGGACGAGCTGCGCGCCAAGGGTCCGACCGACGCGAAGGAATAGCGTGGGCCTGCGGCGGGTTCCGAGGCGCTGATCACGAGCCCAGGTCGGGCGTGATCGACTCTCCGCCGCATGCCCTCAGTGGAACAGCGCCAGCCAGATCGCGATGTGGTGGCAGACGGCGGCGAGCACCGTGGCGGCGTGGAAGAACTCGTGGAACCCGAAGGTCCGGGGCCACGGGTTCGGCCAGCGGGTGGCGTAGAAGACGGCGCCGATGGTGTAGAAGAGCCCGCCGACCAGTAGGAGGACGAGGGCGGCCACGCCCCCACCGGTCAGCAGGTCGGGTAGCACGAAGACCGCGACGTAGCCCAGCGCGAGGTAGATGGGCACACCCACCCAGGACGGCGCATGCGGCCAGCGCATCGTGAGCGCGACCCCGGCCAGCGCACCGACCCAGACGATGGTGAGCACGAACCGGGCCCGGTCCGGGGCCATCGTCAGCGCGATGACCGGCGTGTAGGTGCCCGCGATGAACAGGAAGATCATCGAGTGGTCGAGGCGCTTCATCACCGCCCGGCTGCGGACGCTGTGCCAGGTGCGGCGGTGGTAGAGCGAGCTGACGCCGAAGAGGCCGAGGATGGTGGTGCTGTACACCGAGGCGGCCAGCGCCGCGCCGCCCCCGACGAGTGCGGCGGACACCGCGATGAGCGTGGCGCACGCCGCGATCGAGACCAGGAACGACCAGAAGTGCAGCCATCCCCGCATCCGTGGCTTGACCGGCGGCGAGGTGGTGGCGGACGGCGCGGTCCCTGCAGACACACGTCGAGAATACGTCACCGCTCACGGGACGGAGTGACGCCCGGGTGAACCCCGCATGGTCGGGACCGGCCGTCGGCCCCCGCGCAGCGGCGTAAGCTCACCCGCCGTGGGTGTGCGCGAGGTGCTGTACTCGGTCTACGAGCGGCGGTTGAGCCGTGAGCTGAGCGCGGTGGACGACGGGCCGCGTCACGTCGCGCTGATGTTGGACGGCAACCGTCGGTGGGCGCGCGACGCTGGCCTCGTCGACGTCAACGACGGGCATCGCGCCGGGGCGGCGAAGATCGCGGACCTGCTCGGCTGGTGTGAGGAGGCGCGGGTCGAGGTCGTCACGTTGTTCCTGCTCTCCACCGACAACCTGAGCCGTCCGACCGCCGAGCTCGAGCCGCTACTGGAGATCATCGCCGACGTCGTCGACGAGCTCACCGGGCCGGATGCGCCGTGGCGGCTGCGGGTGGTGGGGGCGCTCGACCTGCTCCCGGCCGCGATCTCGGGCCGGCTGGCGCACGCCGCGGTGCGCACGACGGGACGCGCGGGCCTGGAGCTCAACGTCGCCGTGGGGTACGGGGGGCGTCAGGAGATCGCCGACGCCGTACGCAAGCTGCTGCTGCAGCACGCCGAGTCCGGCACGTCGATCGAGGAGTTGGCGGAGGTGCTCGACGTCGACCACATCGCCGCGCATCTCTACACCTCCGGCCAGCCCGACCCGGATCTGGTCATCCGTACGTCCGGTGAGCAGCGACTCTCGGGCTTCCTCCTCTGGCAGTCGGCGCATTCGGAGTTCTGGTTCTGCGAAGCGTACTGGCCGGAGTTCCGCAAAGTGGACTTTCTTCGGGCGTTGCGCGACTACGCGGCCCGGCACCGCCGGTTCGGTTCCTGAGCCTCGCCGACAATCGACTTGATCAGTCGTCGATGCTCTGGACGATCGAGCCGCCGGAGGAGTTCTCCTGCGTGCACTCGCGCACGTCGCCTGCGCTGCCCTCGTCCGAGGCCGAGGTGTCGTCGCTGAGCAGACCCAGCGCACCGGTGAGGTCGGCCTGCACGTCGGTGACCTGGATGCCCAGGACGTTGACGGGCACGTCGTTGTTGCACGCCTGCACGGGGACGTTGACCTCGTTGTCTGCGACGTTCACGAGGCCGCTGTTCTCACTGTCGTCGTTCACCGAGTTGACGGTGTTGTCGCCGTCGTGTCCGTGGTGGTCGTGGCCCGTGTCGCCTGCGAAGGCGAGGGGGCTGACGGCGAGCAGACCAGCGGCGGCCGCAGCCACGACGATTCCAGCCTTCTTCAGCACAGTTCATCTCCTGTTTGGGGATCCGGGAGCGGCCGAAGCCGAACCCATTCAGAGTCAGCGTCCGACCGGGGAGCCCGCGCTGACTGTGCAAAAGGTAGCGCTCCGCCCGGCTGTCAACAATCTGCGTAAGCCCATCGGGTAGCACAAATACTGTGCGGTTGGATACGCCCTCGTTCAGGCGACAGGCCGGGCCCGCCTCCCTCCCCGGTTCCGGTGGTTCCGTGGACTCTGAGTAGTCACACATCACTCCTCTGCGCCCGTATCCTTTCGAGTCGGCACGCTCGGTGATCGCTGTGAGCCACAGGCAGTCAGATGACTGCTCCGATTCCCCTGGGTACGGTGCGTCGATGCCGGTGGACGCCGCGGTGCGTGACTATCTGCTGCTGGCGTTCCGACTCGACTACCGGCGCCCGGGGCTGCTCAGCGTCTGTTCGGGTGACCTCGGACTGCGGGAGCAGGCCCGGGGCGAACCGCCGCCGTCCGCCGGATCGCTGGTTCGGGCCGCGGGGGAGTTGGCGCTGCGCCTGCCCGGCCTCGGGTTGGCACCGCAGCGGGAGCGGTTCCTCTCCGCCCAGCTCCTGGCGATGGAGTGGTCCGCGCGCCGCCTCGCCGGGCAGGCGGTGCCGTTCCGGACCGAGATCGCGACGTCCTACGACACGGTGCCGGAACCGGGCTCGCCGGACGAGTACCGGGCCGCGCACCGCGACCTCGACGCGCTGCTGCCGGGGCGGGGCGACCTGGCCGCGCGCCTGGCGGCCCACCGCCGCCGCGACGAGGTGCCGCCCGCCCGGCTGGTCGTCGCCGTCGAGGCGTTGTCGGTCGCGCTTCGGGGCCGGGCCCGGGCCGCGGGGCTGCTGTCCGGGGCGGAGGGCGTGGTGTTCGAGACCGTTGCCGACGCGGCGTGGAGCGCCCTGCACCAACGGCAGGCGGCAGGCCGTTCGCGGATCCTGCTGAACCTCGCTGTCCCGGTGCGGCGCGCCGCACTGGCTCGGCTGGTGGCCCACGAGGCCTACCCGGGCCACCACACCGAGCAGTGGCGCAGGGAGGCGCTGCTGGTGGGGCAGCGGGGTTGGGGCGAGCACGCCGTCGTCGTCCTCGGGACGCCGCAGAGCCTCCTCGCCGAGGGCGCGGCCGAGCTGGGCCTGCACGTGCTGGTCGGACCGGGTTGGGGTCGCTGGGCGGCTGAGGTGCTCGACACCGTCGGGCTCGGCTTCGACGGTGAGCTCGCCGAGCGCGTCGAGCGGTGCACGGCCCGGCTGGCGCGCGTCCGCCAGGACGCCGCGTTGATGCTGGACGACCGCGGCGCCGCCGACGACGTCCTCGCCCACCTACGGCGCTGGCTGCTGCTCGACGAGGGGCGGGCGCGTCGGGTGCTGCGTTTCCTCGCCGACCCGCGGTGGCGCGGACACACGGTCGCCTACGTCGAGGGCGCGGCGCTCGTCCGGCGCTGGCTGGACCGGCCGGGAGCAACGGTCGTGCAGCGCTGGTGCGCGCTGCACGACGAGCCGTGGACGCCGTCGGGGCTGCGCGCCGAGCTGCGCCGGCCCGTGTGACGAGCGCGACAAACGGTATCTGTCAAGCGATCAGCGGTAGGTCGTTGCGTGGAATCTCGATCCGGTTCCCCGCCGGAGTTCTCGTGTTGCGGTTGACCGCACGGGGGTGACCGCCGGTAGCGTCACCGGTGGCGGTCGGTATCCGATGCAGGCCGTCCGGGAGGCCCTGGTCGTGGTGTTCGCACCGGAGGGGGCCGGCACCCCGCCCACATGGGCGCGTTCGGCGGAAGCGCCCCCCCCCCCCCCGCCCCGGCCCGCCCGCCCCCCCCCAAATTAACCCGGGGGCCCGGCACACGCCCGAGCCAGGGCCGGCCGGCCCACCGAGAAGTGAACGCGGGGCCGCGTTCACGCGGGAGCAATCGTCGACAGAGCCTGCGAGGCCGCCGTCAGGCGGAGCACGCGGTCACCGTCGACGGGCGCAAGCGAGGAGTACACGTTGACTGATCGTGCTGTCGCCCCTACTCCGGGAACCACCACTCGCTGCTACGTGCTCGACACCTCCGTCCTCCTGTCGGATCCCTGGTCGCTCACCAGGTTCGACGAGCACGAGGTCGTCCTGCCCCTGGTGGTGATCTCCGAGCTGGAGGGCAAGCGGCACCATCCCGAACTGGGGTGGTTCGCCCGCACGGCGCTGCGCACGCTCGACGAGCTGCGCATCGAACACGGCCGACTCGACGCACCGGTTCCGATCGGTGACGCGGGCGGAACGCTGCACGTCGAGCTCAACCACACCGACCCGGAGGTGCTCCCCGCGGGCTTCCGCACGGACTCCAACGACTCCCGCATCCTCGCCTGCGCCCTCAACCTGGCCGCGGAACGCACGCTCGACGGGCGCGGCGAGGTCGTGCTCGTCACGAAGGACATGCCGCTGCGGGTGAAGGCGGCCGCCGTCGGGTTGGCGGCCGACGAGTACCACGCCCTCGACGTGGTGCCCTCGGGCTGGCCCGGCATGGCCGCCCTCGAGGTCGGCCCCGACGCCCGCGCCGCGCGGTTCCAGGGCG
>JAKDLE010000256.1 GCA_030453005.1 Pseudonocardia sp.
TCGGGCAGGGTCTGCCCGCCGTAGGCGGCCAGACCGCCCAGGGCCGCGACCAGAACGGCGACCAGGCCGACGACCAGGACCCACAGCGGAACCCGCCCGGACTCGCGGATGCCGGGCCCTGCCGGGCGCGTCGACTCCTCGGCGTCGCCCCGGGCGGCCGGGTCCTTCGGGACCTCGGTGTCGCGGCTCTCCTCGGTGGTGCTCATGATCCGGCTCCGTCCACGACATCGAAGAAGCCCATCCAGCCGAGGTCGGCGAACTCGGTCTTGTGGGCGTGGAACATGAACTTCCCCGGGGAGGGGAAGCGGATCTCGCAGATGCCGCGCTGGCCCTGGGCCTGGATGACGGTGTCGGTGAACTCGCTCGGCTCCAGGCGGGTCCCGGTGGGGTAGTAGTCGAAGAAGTTGCCGTGCAGGTGGAAGCTGTTGATCGGGTCGTACTCCAGGATGTTGACCAGGTAGATCCGGACGAGCTCGCCGAGGCGGACCCGGATCGGGTCGTTCATGTAGACGAACGGGATGCCGTTGACGGCGTAGAGCTGGTTGCCCTCACCGTCGAAGGTCGTGTTGTAGCCGTGCTGCACCATGATCATCTCGTCGGCGGGGGGGCGCCCGCCCGGCGGGTCGACGACGAACGTGCCGTACATGCCGCGGGCGATGTGCTCGGCGAGCGGCCCGACGTGACAGTGGTAGAGGTGCAGCCCGAACGGCTCGGCGTCGAAGACGTAGGTGAACTCCTCGCCCGGCGAGATGATCCCGCGCCCGACCATCGGGACGCCGTCCATGTCGGCGGGGTGGATCCCGTGGAAGTGCATCGTGTGGGGGTGTGCGGAGTCGTTGATGAACCGCACCCGCATGAGGTCGCCCGCGGTGGCGCGCAGCGTAGGACCGGGGATGGAGCCGTTGAACGTCCAGGCGGGGAAGATCACCCCGGGAGCGACCTCGATCTCGCGGTCCTGCGCGCGGATCGTCCAGTCACGCACGGTACGGCCGTTATCAGTGGACACGATGCCGTAGTCGAACTCGCGCAGCAGGGTGCGGGGGTCGAACCCGTTGGCCGCGTGGTCGACGCCGGCACCCCCACGGAACGTCGCCCCGTTCGAGCCGCCCATCGCCGAGTGGCCACTGCCCGGGCCGTCTCCCGCATCCGGGTCGGGTGGGCTGTGGTGCCCTGGCGGGGAGTCGGCGGCCGCTCGGACGGGGAGCGCGGCCAGCGCGACCCCGCCTGCGCCGGCCAGGAAACGTCGTCGAGTCGTCACGCGGTTCCTCCGAAGACGAGATCGGTCAGTTGCAGGCCCAGCGGTATGCGGCGCCCCTCGAGCTCCACCCACAGCGGCCCGCCGAAGGGGGCCTGCTCGACGACGTCGAGCACGACGCCCGGACGGATCCCCAGCTCCCCCAGGTGCCGCAGGGCGGTGCTGTCCCGGTCGGACACCCGTTCGACCAGCACCTGCGCGCCCGGGCGGGCCCGGCTCAGCGGGGGTGGCCGGCCCTCGTCGTGATGGCCGTGCCGAGGGGGGATCGGATCGCCGTGCGGGTCACGCGTCGGATGCCCGAGGAAGGTGTCGATGCGCTCGAGAAGTCGGGCGCTGACGGCGTGTTCGAGCGCGTCGGCCTCCGCGTGCACGTCCTCCCACGGCACGTCCAGCGCCCGGAGGAGGAACTCCTCGACGAGCCGGTGTCGCCGGACCACCGCCACGGCGTGTCGCCGCCCGTGGTCGGTCAGCTCGACCCGATGGGCCGCAGGCCGGGCGATGAGGTCGTCTACGGCCAGCCGGTTGAGCATCGCCGAGACCGAGGGTGGCGCCACGCCGAGCAGCTCGGCGAGTGAGGACGTGGTGGCCGCCCCGTGCTCGGTGGTGAGTGCGAAGACCGCCTGCAGGTAGTCCTCGACGGCCCCGGTGTGCACTCGGGAGCAGCAGGAATGGCGCTGGTGAGGCAAGGGGACGGCGCACATGGACCGGAAGTGTAGATGCGACAAGCGCATCGCGTTAGCCTTGTCTCATAGTGGCACGTCGACATGGCTAGCGATCACTCTCCTCGGTGTCGCTCACCCGCCCTCTGTGCAGCAGGCGTCCGGTAGCGGGGCCAGGAAGAGGCTGTCGCTCAGGGCGCGGACGAACTGTTCGGATCGTGGGTCGTCGGGTGAGTCCAGCGCGAGCCGATGCCCCCATGCCTGCAGCGACACCGGACTGGCGAGACCGGGATACGGGGACATGAGGAGGTGCGTCGAGTCGCCCACCCGATCGGCGAGTGCCTGCACCGTGCGTGGCGCGGTGCGCGCGGGGTCGTAGGAGATCCAGACCGCGGGTCAAATCATCAGGTCCTCCGCCGACGAC
Source organism: Pseudonocardia sp. (assembly GCA_030453005.1). GTDB lineage: Bacteria > Actinomycetota > Actinomycetes > Mycobacteriales > Pseudonocardiaceae > Pseudonocardia. Next base: position 2,339 of record JAKDLE010000256.1, read on the forward strand.
CGGTCGGGTCGATCCGGACGAGGCCGACCAGCGGCGGGAGGATCAGCGTCAGCGCGGCGAGGGCGAGGACAGGGGTGTCACCGGTGCGGGCGTAGGGCGTCAGCCCGGTCCGCAGGGGAACCTCCTCCCGCAACAACGCAGGTTCCCCCAGACCGCTCTGAGCGAGCACCTGCCCGTCCGGGTCGACGACGACCGAGTAGCCGGTGGGCGCGGACTGCAGCACGGTGCGACCGAACTCCAGCGCCCGCATCCGGGCGCCGGCCACCTCGATCGCGGGCACGTCCTCCGTGACGTAGGATGCGGCGTTCGTCGGGACCAGCACGATCCGCCCGCCGGCGGTGACCGCCTCACGAACACGGTCGGCGAACAGGACCTCGTAGGAGATGACGACGCCGAGCGGTCCGACGGGGGAGGCCAGCAGGGCGACGCCCTCCCCGGCGATCGCGTCGCGGGGAACGAGCGAAGTGAGGCCGGTGACGCGTTCGAGCAGCTCCCGCCCGGGGATGTACTCACCGAACGGAACCCGGTGCTCCTTCTCGTAGCGACCGAGGATCTGCCCGTCCGGACCCCAGAGGACCGCGGCGTTGCGGAAGCCCGATCCCTGGTTCTCCACGACCCCGACGACGACCGACGCGTCCAGCCTGCGTGCGAGCTCGGCGACCTCGGTGTCCGCCGCGGACCCGGTGATCGTGCCGTCGACGCTGATCACGGTCTCCGGGAACACGACGACGTCGGGGGACCCGGTGATCTGGTCGGCCACGGCGAACTGACGATCGGTGGTGTCCTGTGGATCGGTGAACACCGCGCGCAGACCCCGTGGTCCACCGCCCTGCACGACCGCGGTGTCCAGGGTCCCGGCCGGGTCGGTGGAGACGGTCGCACCCACGGCGAGCGGCAGACCGACCACCACGGCGGCCGCGCCTACCGCGATCACACGTCGTCGACCGCTCGTGACGATCAGGCCCGCGAGCCCCACACCGGCCGTGGCGGCGACCGCGGTCACCAGCAGCGACCCGCCGAGCGGCGCAGCCGCCGTGAACGGGCCGTCGAGCTGCCCGTGCACCAGCGCGGGCAGCGGGAAGCCGTTGAACGGGAACCGGGTCTGTGCCGTGCCGAGCAGCACCAGTCCGGCCGGGAGCGCCCACCAGCCTCCGGCCCAGCGCCCGGTGCGCGCGGCCGGCACCAACCCGACGGCGACGGCGAGCATGACTGTCTCGACCACGGCGATGCCGACGTACCCTGCCACCGCGAAGCCGCTCAGCCAGCTCAGGGTGCTCCCGTAGAACACGGCCCCGGAGAGCCCGCCGAGCAGCAGTCGCGCCCTCAGGCCGCGGCCGTACAGGGCGACCGTCAGCGCCGCGACCCCGAGGGGCAGCAACGGCCACCAGCCGCGCGGCGGCGCGCCCAGTGCCCACATCGCGCCGGCTCCCGCTGCCAGCGCCAGCGCCGCCGACCAGGGCACGACCGGACCGGGCGTCGACCGGCCCGCCGACGCCCCATCCGGGGCGAAGTCGGACGCGGGCTCGTGATCCGTGCGAATGACGTGCTCCTCTCGGCCCGGCGGACCACGGATCTACTATGCCGTGTAGAAACAAGGCGATCCACGCTGGCCCGCCGGGTGCAGTTCGCCGGTTCGCCCGGTCCTTCCCCGCCGATCGCTGGGGGTTAGCCTGACGGCCGGGTGTGGGCCCGGTACCGGGTGCGAGGGGAGGGCAGCGATGGAGCAGGACCGTGACATCGCGACTCCCTACACCCGAGCGGCGTCGTTCGCAGCGGTGACAACCGTGCTCGTCGCGGTTGCTGCTGGCGCCTTGTCCGGGAGCCAGCCGTTGCACACAGCAACCCTATGTGTGGCTGCATTCGCAGTGGGGCTGATGCGGCTGGCGCAGCCCGGCCGACACCGAGGCTACTTCGCCGCAGCCAGTGCGATACTGGTGAGTGGGCCCGTCGTGCACGCCGCGGTGACCGTTCTCCCTGACGGAACCGAGCATTCCGGCGACCGCGGGATCCTCCCGTTGCAGGTGGTGCTGGCCGTGCTTGTCATCGCCGCTGTCGCCGGGGCGGAAACCCTGTACATGCTGGCCGGCACGTTGTGGCGGGCGCTTCGGCTGCCGGGGCGCCCACTCCGGGTCGCCGCGCGACCGCCGTCGCCGCTCGTTGATGTTCTCGCGGCGGCTGTACCCGGACCGGGCGTTGGTCAGTTCCGTCGTCGCGGACCTCCGTCGAGGCTGATCGTCGCCTGACGCGACCGCGTGCGCCACCTGGGAGTCGAACCCGCTGGCCCGTGCGGGTCGCGACGTGTCCCATCCGATGCCGTTGGCCGCGACGTCCGCCAATCCGTGCTCGGGTGGCCGAACTCGGAGTCGCCGTGCACCTTGACCGTTTGACAGACCCCTCCGTGGTGCCCCACGTCCGCAGGGCCCCACGATGAGCACCCTGGAGGCGGTGCTGGTGTTCGGCGGGATACCGCTGGCCATCTTCGGAGTCATCGCCGCTGCCGTCTACGCCGCCGCACCGCGCCGGACCTTGCGGCGCCCTGAGCCGCCGGTCGGAATCATCGCCGAACAGGCGCCCTGCGACGTGCGAAGCACTGACGATGGCCGGCAGATGCACGACGCCTCGGATGAGCCGTCGCAGGTAGCGGCACGCGTGTGCTGGACGGTGTCGTGCGCCGAGTGCGGCACCAGGTACTCCGACGGCTCGTACGCCGTGCATTTCGACGGCCCTGTACACGGAATATCGGTCACAGCCGCGCACGGCTGGCGACTTGCCGGGGCCAGGATGCGATGTCCGAAATGCGCTTGATCGGATTATTCCGCGCTGAGGTCGGCCAGCCTGTGTCGCCACTGTGTCGCCGGCTCATTGATGAGGGAGTAGACGGCTGTGCACAAAAGTTCTACTGGCTTGGAGTGCGCAGCGCTACAGCCCCGCTCCGTCGCTGCGAGGTGTCGGCAGATTCAGCTAGTCGAAGCATTCGACTCAACGAGTTCAATGAATAACTCGGA